>JAACFI010000302.1 GCA_009937575.1 Haliea sp. | reverse complement strand
CAGAAAGAAATCGGGAATGAAGGAGTATTAGCAATCCATGTAGATGAACGCGAGACATTTGCTGTTGTTATCGGAGCGCGTGATGGGAAAACCTTCCCTGGCGCAACACATTTTGAAAAATCTGGTGGTGATTGGGAAATGCAAATGGGTACTTCGTGTGATGGAATTTCTGCCAGTCTTGGTATTGCCGGTGATTTAGCTATTTATTGTGGATCTTTCAACGCTGAAAGACCATACACAAAAGCAACGGTTGGAACTGATACAGCCAAAGTTATAGATTTGGGTGGCGGCAGCAAGGTTTGGTATGTCGTTTCACAAAGAGGTCAAAAGGCTCAGTTTAGTAACTAGCAGCTGAATTTTTTTACTAGTGATTCGAGATCCTTCACTTTAATTTCGTGAAGTACTTTAAAGAGCTTATCCAATTCACCCTTGAGTAGCTGGTTTTCATAAGCCCAAAGATCATATTGTTCAGGTGGGTCAATTAGGTGAATATCCCGAAAGCTTTCATCGGGAACTGCTGAAGGCCCGCGAGGCATGTTTTGTTTACCTGGACGCCTCTGGAACAATTGTGCTGCAAGATGAGAATACAAAATGAACAGGATTAGCCACATTGCACTGTCGCTATTGACAACGTTGCTGTTCAACATAGCCGTGGCGGACACGGAAGAAAAAGACGCCGAAACGCAGCGCTTTGAAACGGAGCTCCGCAATCGGTCGCAAATGATGCGGTATCCACTGAAGGACGAAGTCATCGCCAGCCAGGTGTACATATTCCAGGTGAGTAGTCCAGAGTCCCGGCAGGCACTTTGGAAGGAGCTGGAAAAGAGTACGGTGCAGCAGACTGAACAAAAACAGCAGGAGATAGAAGACCAGCAGAGTCTGCAAAATATTCCAACCGATGAACTTGATGCCGAGACCCTGCGTTACAAGGCTGCTGTCGAGCAGATGAACCTGCCTCCCGCTGTCGTTGAAGACCTGGTCAAGATGTTTCAGGCAAATGAGGCGCCGATACGTGAAATGCTCTGGCAACAGATACCCGGGGCGCAGCTATGAATCAACCAGAAACCACGCAATGGCTTATTATGAAACCTCAAATTTATTTCATTTCCATTTGCTTAGCCATGGTTTTTGTCATTTCATCGGACCTGGCGTTCGCGGGTTTGAATGCGACTGTTGAGCCAGCAGATGAAGTTACTTATACCGATGCCTCATCAAGTGACATCAGCGAAATATCCGACGGGATAAAAAATTGGGTAACAAAAACGTTTGCGGGAGAGAGAACGATAAAAAGTCTCGATGTAGATGCCATCATTTATACTTCGCCGACCATGGAGAGGGTTTTTATACCGGGCAGCTACTATGTGCGAATGACCATAAATGGGGATAAATTGCCGGGAACGGTGATGTGCAGAACAACCACAGGTATGGAGATGCTCCCAGACCGTCGAAGGGTTCCCATTGATATAGTGACCCCACAACATATCATCGAGGGTTTTAGAATCACCACTGAAGAAGATGCAATATTCTTTCATAAAGCTCTGGAGCACTTCTATAGTCGAGGGGATCCTAATTTTTCATCGAACCGGGATGCTACAAAAGCGGGTGATATTTGGACCCTGACCGACACAATCGACAGTTCAATCGAGATGGGTTACAAGGTTAAAGTCGATGCTGAAGGCAAGGTTCTGGAAATATCAAGATATTCCGTTTATCCAGATGAGGGATAGGCAGTGACCTCGCTGACATTGAAGACCTCCCAGCCGAACGGGGAGTCACCGTAAGCTATGAATCCATCCGCCTTTGGTGTATCAAGTTTGGCGCGCTATATGCCAGAAGGATGAAATGCAAGCGTCCTTGCGGGCGCAGGAACGAGAACCCGGCCATTGTGCCGGGTTCTTTTTATTAGCGTACCAGAACGAGTCGGCCTATCATACCGGGGCCAGCGGCATCCTCGAAACGCCGATGTCGTTGATCACTCAGCTTAGGTTGTAGTTCAATACACCCAACCCCAGCTCTGCTTTGGCACCCTCCTTACCCCGGCACTGAAATCGCCGCAGCCCCATATGCTGCTTGAGACGGGTGCCGCTCAATCCGGTTCGCCAATGCAACCGGGAGACCCCGCTGCGACTTGATCAGCCCGTCACCGGTGAGGCGTAAACGCGCTCCACGCCCGGTGACAGGAAAGCGGCCTTTAACCATACGTTGATTAGGGTCAATGTCAATTGCGCTATATTTGAGAACAATATCCAGAGTAAACCAGGGGGGTGTAGTCATGTCTGTAAATACCAGAACGCCTGTCATCGCAGCGGTGCTGCTGATTTGGGGCATCGCGGTCCTCGCCGCCGACACCGTCCCCACCGACATCCAGCAACCCGGTACCCAGCCCGGCGAGATCTCCAGCCTGGAGTCCCCCAACAAGTGCGATAACTGCCACGGCGGCTACAACACGGCCGTGGAGCCGGCTCACAACTGGCGCGGCTCGATGATGGCCCATGCCGGGCGGGACCCGATCTTCTGGGCCACCCTGGCCGTGGCCGAGCAGGATTTCGATGGCGCCGGCGACCTCTGCCTGCGCTGCCACAGCACCAGCGGCTGGCTGGGCGGGCGCTCCACCCCCACCGACGGCTCGGGCCTGGCGGCGGGGGATGACGACGGGGTCGATTGCGACTACTGCCACAAGGTCACCGATCCCCATCCCGGCAATTCGGATCTGGCGGGCGTGATGAATCCGCCCTTCGTCGCCAACGATGGCAGCGAGGGCTACTACGGCAGTGGCATGTCCTCCATGTGGGGCGGCAGCGACAAGCTCGGGCCCTACGCCGACGCCGAACCCAAGCACCAGTTCCTGATGTCCAAGTTCCACCGCTCCGCCGACTTCTGCGGCACCTGTCACGATGTCTCCAACCCGGTGGTGGGCGACCTGGCCCACAACCGGGGCACCCAGGACACCGCCGACGCGGTCGTCGCCTCCGGCAAGTTGGGCGGCCCGGTGGAGGGCAAGGCGGCCTTCAACAATCCGCCCTACAAGTACGGCGTGGTGGAGCGGACCTACAGCGAGTTCAGGTCGGGGCAGATCTCGAGCACCCGCGTGAAGGACTATCCCGCGCTCCCCGCGGACCTGCAGGGCGGCGCC
Organism: Haliea sp.; assembly: GCA_009937575.1. Taxonomy (GTDB): domain Bacteria; phylum Pseudomonadota; class Gammaproteobacteria; order Pseudomonadales; family Halieaceae; genus JAACFI01. The sequence continues at coordinate 2,374 of JAACFI010000302.1, read as the reverse complement.
CTGAAGGCCATTTACGACGCCGCGGCCGCCGTCGGCAGCATCGACTACGAGGACGGCACGGAGCGCTACTACACCTGCCAGAGCTGCCACATGCGCCCGGTCACCGGCAAGGGCGCCAACAAGCGCGGTATTCCCATCCGCGCCGACATGCCCCTGCACGACATGACCGGCGGCAACTACTGGATGCCGGCGGTGATCGACTACCTCAACGCCCGCGGCAAGCTGCGCCTGGGCGGCGGCATGACCCAGTCCACCATCGCCGCCATGTACGACGGCGCCCTGCGGGCGCGCGAGCAGCTCGAGCTGGCGGCGAGCCTGCAGTGGGCCGGGGACACCCTCAAAATCGTCAACCACACCGGCCACAAACTGATCTCCGGCTACCCCGAGGGGCGGCGGATGTGGCTGAACATCAAGTTCCACAACGACGCCGGCACCCTGGTGGACGAGGTCGGCGAGTACGGCCCCATACCGGTCTCGGATCCGCTGGTGGCGGGCAAGACCATCCACTCCATCGTCGATCCGGAGGATTCCCGCAACCGGATCTACGAGGCCCACTACGGGATGACCCGGGAGTGGGCGGCGCAGTTGCTGGGCCACGGCTACGATCCCGGGATGGTGCTGGGCTATGACCGCATCACGGGAGAGCCCGACGATACCCTGGGCCACCTCGCCGAAGAGGAGCCGGGCGAGACCGAGGAGACCTTCCACTTCGTGCTCAACAACGTGGTGATCAAGGACAACCGGATTCCCCCGTACAACTTCCGCTATGAAGACGCCCGGCGGCGCAATGCCCTGCCGGTGCCGGCCAGCCAGTATGGCGGCGGGCCGGTCTACGACTACTTCGACGAGGTCGATATCGGCGCCATGGCCCGCGCGGTGGGTGCCACCTCGGCGACGATCGACCTGCTCTACCAGCCCACCAGCTGGGAGTACGTCCAGTTCCTGGCCCATGCCAACCGGCGCGAGAATGCCTTCCTCGCGGACGAGGGGCTGAACCTGCTGGACGCCTGGCTGCATGCGGGCGACGGGACGACCCGGATGGCGGCGCCGCACGTGATGGCCTCGGCCACCTGGGGTGAAACCCCGACGGCCTGCCACGCGGCGGCGCCCGTCCTGGATTCAGCCAGTGCGGGCAGCAAGCAGGTGGATCTCAGCTGGCAGGCCGTGGCCCAGCTGCCGCCGGAATACGCCGATTACCGCTTCGGCCTGTACTACGACCAGGCCGGCAAGGCGCAACTGATCACCGAGCTGCCTCGGGAGACCGGCAGCTACAGCGACACCGGACTCACCAACGGACAGGAGTACTGCTACAAGCTGACCGCCAGGATCACCGCGGTGGATGGCTGCACGGCCGAGTCCGCTTTCAGCAACGTGCTCTGTGCCACGCCCTCCGCCGCCGGCCAGGCCGTCATCGGCGTGACCGAGCCGCTGCAGACCGGGCGCTGGATCACGACGGGCAAGGGCAAGAACGCGACCACGGTGTTCGAACAGACCGACACCTTCGCCGCCGGCGATGCCGTCGTGATCCAGGGCGTCGCCGGCACCGGCCAGGCCACTCCCTCGGGCGCCGTGGTGCAGGTGAGCGTCAGCAGCGGCGGCACGGCGGTCGCCGCGCTGGAATCCGGTCCCACCGACTCCACCGGCCGTTTCGAGGCCACCTGGCGGACCCAGAAGCCCAACAAGAAGGGGCAGGGCGGCACACCGCCGGGCAGCTACACCGTTACCGTGACGGGCGTGTCACTCGGCGGTTACGGCTGGGACGGGAACCAGGTCGGCACCTCGATCAGCGTCCAGTGAGGGGTGGGGGCCCGCCTGGTCACACCGGGATCGCGCCCTTCCCGGCGAGTGGCGGCGATGCCCGTCTTTATTGCCGATACCCTATCACCACGGTATCGGCACGGCGGCTTTCTGGCTCTTTATGCTCACGGCGGTTATCAGCTCCATCGTCATGACGTGGGTCTGCCTGAACAACGAGCGGAGCATCTTCTCGGCAGTCGTCTTCCACGCCGTCATCAACTTTACCCGCAGCGCGGTTCCCCTGTCGGGCAGCGCCAAGTTCTTCGGAACACTTTTCTTGGCGATGTTCGCGGTGGTCGTCGCGCTCCGGTTGTGGTCCATCGGGCGCGTCGGCGATTGATCAGACACCGGCAACAGGCGGCCCGTTGGATGAAACCGCTGATGCCTGATATGGGTGTGCCGCCGCAGCGCCGATGGTGTCCTCAGGGCTCACCGGCGCCGGGGGGTGCCTGTCTAGTCCGGTAGTTGACCCTCCTCGCAGGCGTCGGTTTCAGGCAGGTCGAATGCATCCGTTTCCAGGGCACCCTGGGAAGTGCTGGCCTCCACCGTGAAGGTCGCATCTGCGCCGGGGTTTTCA
>JAACFI010000301.1 GCA_009937575.1 Haliea sp. | reverse complement strand
GTACAAATTTCATGCCGTTGTAATCCTTGGGATTGTGACTGGCGGTTACCGCAATCCCGCCATCCATACCGGCATGGGAGGTGGCAAAGTAGATCTCCTCGGTGCCACACAGGCCGATATCGTAAACGTCCACACCCTGCTGCCGCAGTCCCTCGCTCAGCGCGGCCTTGATGGCCTCGCTGCTGAGGCGGATATCGTGACCGACCACCACCTGGCGCGGCTTTATCACCTCTGCGTAGGCGCGCCCGATGCGCCGGGCAATGTCCTCATTCAGCTGGTCCGGGACACGACCGCGTACGTCATAGGCCTTGAAACAAGTGATTTCCTGCATGGGGTCGTCGCCTATATGTCCGTGTAGTGATGTTCGTAGACGTAGTTGGTCGCCTCGACGAAGCCGGGCACACTGCCGCAGTCGAAGCGCCGGCCCTTGAATTTATAGGCCATCACGCAACCTTGCCTGGCCTGGGTCTGCAGGGCATCGGTCAACTGGATCTCGCCGTTGGCACCCGGCTCGGTATCGGCAATGATATCGAAGATATCCGGGGTGAGGATGTAGCGACCGATAATTGCCAGGTTGGAGGGGGCATCCTCCGGCGCCGGCTTCTCCACCATCTCATCAACCCGGTAGATGCCTTCCTTGAGGCTCTCGCCGGATATCACCCCGTATTTGTGGGTCTCGTCTGCAGGCACTTCCTGGATGGCAACGATGGAGCAGCGAAACTGCTTGTACAGCTCCGCCATCTGCGCCAGTACACCCGGTCCATCGTTGATACACAGGTCGTCTGACAGCAATACTCCGAAAGGCTCGTTGCCGATCAGGGATTTACCGGTGAGGATGGCGTGGCCAAGGCCTTTCATCTCCCGCTGGCGCACCATGGTGAAAACACCTTTCTCCAGCACATTGCGGATGCTGGCGAGGTAGGCCTCTTTGCCGCTGCCGGAAATCTGGTGTTCCAGCTCATAGCTGATATCGAAGTGATCTGCGATGGCGCGCTTGCCGCGACCGGTGACCATGGCACAGGTGGTCATACCTGCCTCGATGGCCTCCTCCACCCCATACTGCACCAGCGGCTTGTTGACCACAGGCAGCATTTCCTTGGGCATACTCTTGGTGGCAGGCAGGAATCGCGTGCCGTAGCCGGCCACCGGGAAAAGGCATTTCTTGATCATGTTGTCAGGGCTCCTTGCATACCGCGTTTAACTGCTGCGGCCGTATTCATCCTGGAAACGTACGATATCGTCCTCGCCCAGGTAGGCACCGGACTGTACTTCTATCAGCTCAAGGGGGATGCGCCCCGGGTTGGCCAGTCGGTGTTTGTGCCCCAGCGGGATGTAGGTCGATTCATCCTCTCCCAGCATAAACACCCTGTCCTCACAGGTGACTTCGGCAGTCCCGTGCACCACTATCCAGTGCTCCGCCCGGTGGTGGTGCAGTTGCAGGGACAGGGTCTGCCCAGGATTGACCACAATGCGCTTGACCTGGAAACGGTCGGCGGTAATCAGGGACTCGTAGGAGCCCCAGGGGCGGTAGACGCGGCGGTGGAGGGCTACCTCCTGGCGCTGCTCGGCCTTCAGCCGGTTGACGATACGCTTGACGTCCTGCACCTTGTCTCGATGGGAGACAAGTACCGCATCGGCAGTCTCCACCACCACCAGGTCGTCGACGCCGGTGGCGGCCAGCAGCCGCGACTCACTGCGCAAATAATTATTGTGGCAGTTGTCCACTACAACATCACCAATGCGGGCATTGCCGTCAGCATCCCGCTCTGCCACGTCCCACAGGGAAGACCAGGCACCCACGTCACTCCAGCCACAGTCCAGGGACACCACCGCGCCGGCGTCAGTTTTCTCCATTACCGCGTAATCGATACTGTCACTGGGACACTGGTCGAAGGCCTCGGCATCGGGGCGCACGAAATCCAGGTCGGCGCTGGCGTGCTCCATCGCCTGCCGGCAGCAGTTCAGTATTTCCGGCGCATGGGACGCCAACTGGTCCAGGTAAGTCTCGGCCCGCAGCAGGAACATGCCGCTGTTCCACAGGTAGCTGCCGCTGTCCACGTAGGCCTGGGCGGTGGCGGCATCGGGTTTCTCCACGAACCGCTCGAGGTCGTATAGATCGGTATCCAGGGACTCACCACACTTGATGTAACCATAACCGGTTTCCGCGGCGGAGGGCACCACACCGAAAGTCACCAGCCTCCCCTGCTGGGCCAGTGGTACCGCCTTGCCAACCGCCTCCACAAAGGCGTCCACCTCACGTATCAGGTGATCCGCCGGCAGTACCAGCAACAGCGCATCCCGGTCTTTTGCCAGGGCCTGTATGGCGGCCAGTGCCACCGCCGGTGCGGTATTACGCCCCCGGGGCTCGAGGATCAGGGCGCTGGCCTGCAGGTCTACCTGCCGCAACTGCTCGGCCACCATGAACCGGTGCTCCTCGTTACACACCACCAGGGGCCGGGTCTCCTCCATACCGGAGGTACGCTGGAGGGTCTGCTGCAGCATGGACAGTTCACCGGCCAGCGGCTGGAATTGCTTGGGATGCGTCTCGCGCGATACGGGCCACAACCGGCTGCCAACGCCGCCGGAAAGGAGTACGGGTGTTAACATTTGAGTCCTTTATCAGCGCTGGGAGCGGCGCTGAAGTTGTCTGTGTGGATAGGGTCCTGCCTGCAGCGGAACAATTTCCAGCTTATGGTAACGGATGCTTGTTTTATTGGCCAGTGACCAGGTTTTGCGCCCGCCAAAGCGCTGGACTTGTGTGTCCCAGCCTTTAAAATGGGCACGCTCACTCAAATACCGCACTGTACAGCGCATCGCGCTGTGACAACCTTGACAGCAGCGGTACCGCCACCAAGTTAACACTGGAAATCATATGACTGGAAAGAGCGCTTACAGCAAGGACGAACTCATTGCCTGTGGACACGGCGAACTGTTCGGCCCCGGCAACGCCCAACTTCCCACCGACAACATGCTGATGGTGGACCGTATCACCCGGATAAGCTCCGAGGGCGGCGAAAACGGTAAGGGAGAACTGATAGCGGAGCTGGATATCCACCCGGACCTGTGGTTTTTCCAGTGCCACTTCCCGGGGGACCCGGTCATGCCAGGCTGCCTTGGCCTCGACGCCATGTGGCAGCTGGTGGGCTTCTTCCTGGGCTGGCGCGGCAACCCTGGTCGCGGGCGGGCGCTGGGCTGCGGCGAAGTCAAGTTCACCGGCCAGATACTGCCCGAAGCGTCCAATGTGGTCTATAACATAAATATGAAACGCGTCATCGAACGCAAGCTGGTCATGGGAATCGCCGACGGCAGTGTCTCCGTGGACGGGCGTGAAATCTACACAGCCAAGGATCTGCGCGTCGGCCTGTTCTCGTCAACGGAGTCATTCTAGATGAGTAAACGAGTTGTAATCACAGGCTTAGGTATTGTCTCCTGCCTGGGCAACGATGCCGAGGCGGTCTCTCAATCACTGTACGAGGGCCGATCCGGCATAAGCGCGCGGCAGGAGCAGATTGATATCGGCATGCGCTCCCACATTGCCGGCGCCCCGGACATCGATACCGCCGAGCGCATCGATCGCAAGCAACTGCGCTTTATGGGCGATGCGGCCGCCTACGCCTATATCTCCATGCAGCAGGCCATCGAGGATGCCGGGCTGGAGGAGTCACAGATATCCAACGTGCGCACCGGCATCATTGCCGGCTCCGGTGGCGCCTCTTCCTCCAGCCAGACCGAGGCCGCGGATATCCTGCGCGATCGCGGCCTGCGGCGGGTCGGCCCCTACCGCGTCACCCAGACCATGGGCAGTACCGTATCCGCCTGTCTGGCGACCCCGTTTAAAATCAAGGGCGTCAACTACTCGATCTCCTCCGCCTGTTCCACCAGTGCCCACTGTATCGGCAACGCCATGGAGCAGATCCAGCTCGGCAAACAGGACATGGTCTTCGCCGGCGGTGGCGAGGAACTGCACTGGACCCTGAGCTGCCTGTTCGACGCCATGGGGGCACTGTCCACCAAGTACAACGACACCCCCGAGCGCGCCTCCCGCGCCTACGATGCGGACCGCGACGGTTTCGTCATCGCCGGTGGCGGCGGCATGCTGGTGGTGGAAGAGCTGGAACACGCACTGGCCAGGGGCGCGAAAATCTACGCGGAGCTGGTGGGCTATGGCGCCACCTCCGACGGCTACGACATGGTTGCCCCCTCCGGCGAGGGCGCCGTGCGCTGCATGCAACAGGCCCTGTCCACCGTGGAGGGCGAGGTGGATTATATCAACGCCCACGGCACCAGCACCCCCGCGGGAGACATCCAGGAACTCAAGGCCGTGCGCCAGGCCTACGAGGGCCGTGAGAACATACCGGTGGTCGGTTCCACCAAGTCCCTGTCAGGCCATTCCCTGGGCGCCGCCGGCGTGCAGGAGGCCATTTACAGCCTGCTGATGCAGCAGAAGGGCTTTATCGCCGCCTCCGCCAACATCGAGAACCTGGACCCGGAAGCCGAGGGCCTGCCCATCGCCCTCACCCGCCAGGATGACGTCGATTTGCAGCGGGTGATGTCGAACAGCTTCGGCTTTGGCGGCACCAATGCGTCGTTGGTGTTCCAGAAGTTTACCGGGTAGATCACGCGAGCAGGTCCAACAACAACACCTCCACCAGGTCACCCTCTTCCACCGTAATACCCGCCGGAATAACCGCAAGCCCATTGGAGTGACTGACCGAGCTCAGTACCCCCGAGCTCTGGTTGGCAAACCGGGACGCAATCAGGCCATCCCCCGAATTTTGCAGCGTCACCCGCAGGTATTCCTGCCGGCCGCCGGCTTTGCCCACGGCAAAGCCCGCGCGCGCCTGCAGTGATGGCGGCCCGACCTCGCTGACGCCCTGCATCTTCAGCAGGAAAGGCCGCGCCACCATGCAGAAAGTGACGAACACCGAGGTGGGATTACCCGGCAGGCCGATGAAGGGCGTCTCGCCGATACGGCCGAAAGCCAGGGGTTTACCCGGCTTGATCGCCAGTTTCCAAAGGTCCAGTCGTCCCAGGCGCTCGACCTGGTTCTTGACGTGATCCTCCTCACCCACCGAAACACCCCCCGAGGTGATCACAACGTCCGCCCGCTCGGCCGCCGCCTGCAGCGCCCCGGCGGTGGTCTCCGGATCGTCGGGGACAATACCCCCATCGATGAATTCCATGTTCAATGCGCGCAGCAGGCCCGCCAGGGTATAGCGGTTGGAGTTGTACAACTGTCCCGGCTGCAGCTCGCCGCTGCCCGGCTCTCGCAGTTCGTCGCCTGTAGAAAGGGCCGCTACACGCAGGGGACGGTAGACTGTGACCGCGCTACGGCCCACCGAGGCCAACAGTCCGAGGTCCTGGGGGCGTAACATTCTCCCCGCCGGCAGTACCGTTTCTCCCTCGCCGATGTCCTGCCCACGTGGGCGGATGTTCTGGCCCACCTCCACCGGGCCGGAGATTGAAACCCGATCCCCCTTGAGTTCACAGTTTTCCTGCATGACCACCG
>JAACFI010000300.1 GCA_009937575.1 Haliea sp. | reverse complement strand
AGAGAGTAAGACAATGGACCTGAAAGGAAAAAAAATCACCATCCACGACATGTGCCTGCGCGACGGCATGCACCCCAAGCGCCACCTGATCACGGTAGAGCAGATGGTCGACATCGCCAAAGCCATGGACGATGCCGGCATTCCGCTGATAGAGGTCACCCACGGTGACGGCCTGGGTGGCGCCTCGGTGAACTACGGCTTCCCCGCGGCGAGCGATGAGGAATACCTCAGCGCTGTGTGCAAGGAAATGAAAAACGCCAAGGTGTCGGCCTTACTGTTGCCGGGTATCGGTACCGTCGACCACCTGCAGATGGCGGTGGACTGCGGTATCTCCACCATCCGGGTGGCCACCCACTGTACCGAGGCGGATGTCTCCGAGCAGCACATCAAGATGGCTTCCAAGATCGACGGCCTGGACGTGGTGGGTTTCCTGATGATGGCCCATATGATCGAGCCCGAGGAGCTGCTCACCCAGCTCAAGCTGATGGAAGAGTACGGGGCCAACTGCGTCTACATCACCGACTCCGCCGGCTATATGCTGCCCGAGGACGTGAGCGCCCGGGTGGCGCTGGCCCGCGCGGAACTGAACCCGTCCACCGAGCTGGGTTTCCACGGCCACCACAATATGGCCATGGGTATTGCCAATTCCCTGGCGGCGGTAGAGGCGGGCGCCAGCCGTATCGACGGTTCCCTGGCGGGCCTGGGTGCCGGCGCCGGCAATACGCCGCTGGAGGTTTTTATCGCCGTGTGCGAGCGCATGGGCGTTGAGACCGGAATCGACCTGTTCAAGGCCATGGACATTGCCGAGGACAAGATCGTGCCGATGATGGACCACATGGTACGTGTCGATCGGGATGCCCTGACCCTTGGCTACGCCGGTGTCTACTCGTCCTTCCTGCTGTTCGCCAAGCGCAGCGCCGAGAAGTACAACCTGTCCAGCCGGGATATCCTGGTAGAACTGGGCCGGCGCCGCACCGTTGGTGGCCAGGAAGATATGATCGAGGACCTGGCGCTGGATATGGCAAAAGAAAAGGGTACCGTTTAGGTGCCCGTTCGATCGTAGTCAACGGTGCGCAGTGCGCACCCTACGGTGGGCAATCGCGTGATCGAGGGTAGGGTGCGCACTGCGCACCATTTCTCCTAACCAGCACGTGGCCTCTATTTAGCCCACAAACGCCAGGCGAGGCTCTGAAACGCCTTCGGCATCGGTGCCCTTTAGATAGGCCAGCATGGTATCCGCGTCGGAAACCTCGAACGGATCGACCGGGCAGTTGTCGCCGAAGTCGGGCTCCACGAACATCTTCTCGATAGTGCCGTCGTTGACCAGCATGGAATAACGCCAGGAGCGCATACCGAAGCCGATGTTGGACTTGTCCACCAGCATACCCATCTTGCGTGTGAACTCGCCGTTGCCATCGGGCAGCAGGAAGATGTTCTTGTTGCCCTGTTCCTTACCCCACTTGAACATGACGAAGGCGTCGTTCACCGAGATGCAGATGATCTCGTCCACACCCTGGGCCTGGAATTCCCTGTACAGTTCGTCGTAACGGGGCAGGTGGTTGGATGAACAGGTGGGCGTGAAGGCTCCCGGCAGGGAAAACACCACTACTTTCTTGCCGCCGAACAGGTCCGCGGTGCTCTTGTCTTCCCAGCGATAGGGATTTTCGCCCTCCACGGATTCGTCCCGCACGCGGGTCTTGAACACGACTTCAGGTACGCGGTTGATAACAGTCATTTCGTTTCTCCTGTATGGTGATTGTTTCAGGCAATAGTATCGGGGATGTTGATAGATAAATAAAATTAATTAAAACAATGGATATCATTGTTAAGACCAATTAAAACCTGGTCCGGATACAGACTGAATGACCTGGCGCTGGACTTGCCTGCCAGGTTGGCTAGGATTCAGTGCTTTATACGAAAAAAGTGTGACAGGAAGAACAACATGCAACAGAACAGATTGGGCAGGAGTTCAATCGTCGTCTCCGACATCTGCATGGGCACCATGACGTTTGGTAACCAGGCGGATGAGAAAACGTCTTTCCGCATTATGGACATGGCCTTTGAAGCCGGGGTGGACTTCTACGATACCGCGGAGATGTACCCGGTCCCGCCGGATGCCAGTTATGTCGGCGATACCGAGGAGATCGTAGGTCGCTGGCTGAAAACCAAGGACCGGGATGCCATCATTCTTGCCACCAAGGTGGTGGGACCTGGCCATGGCTGGATCACGCCGCCCTTGCGTGGTGGCAAGACGGGCCTGGACCGGCACCACATCATGCGCGCTGTCGAGAGCAGCCTGCGCCGACTGGATACCGATTACATCGACCTCTACCAGACCCATTGGCCCGACCCGGATTATCCCCATGAAGAGATACTGGACGTGATGGATGAACTGGTGCGTGCCGGGAAAGTACGCATCATCGGCGTCAGCAACGAGACCAGCTGGGGGCTCACCCGGGGCATATGCGCCGCGGAAATCCACGGCCTGCCGCGCTACGACACCATCCAGAACAACTTCAGCCTCAACAACCGCCGCTTCGAGGACGAACTGGCCCAGGTCTGTCGCCAGGAACAGGTCAGCCTGATTCCCTATTCACCCCTGGCCGGTGGTGTACTGAGCGGTAAGTACAACGACGGCGCATTCCCCGAGGGTGCCCGCTTTTCCATCTACCAGCACGCCCCGGAACGTCAGCAGCGCATACTCCGGCGTTTTGTCAATGAGCAGAGTATCGAGTCGACGAAGCGCTTCCAGGCCATCGCGGCGGATATCGGCATGTCAGTGGTGACCATGGCCATCGCCTGGAGCAAGCAGCACGACTTCGTGGCTTCCACTATTGTCGGCGCCACTGCGGCGGAGCAGGTGCCGGATATACTGGCCGCGGCGGACGTGGTGCTGGACGAACAGACCCTGAAGCGCATCAACGCGGTCACCAGGGAAATCCGCTACCCGATGGGCTAGGGGACTAGTGGCCGAGGCTTTCTATGAAAGCCGTGATCTGCTCCAGGGTCTGCTGCGGGAACAGGGCAAAGGCGATGACATGACTGCCCCAGCGCTGGCGCCACGGCAGTTCAGGGTTATCCGGCTCAACCTGCGGTGCCACCCACAGCCGAACCGTCGGGTTCGCCGCTGCCAGTGCCTTTGCGTGCTCGGCAGTGGTGACGGGATCGCCGGGATCCTGAATCAGCAGCGTTGGTAGACGCAGGTCCAGCGCCCGGTCGAAGGCCTGTTGCGCACCGCCCGGGAGACCCCAGAGATTCGTCGCTGCCCAGGCGGCCGGCAGGAACAGGGACGGCGGCAGGCCGGTTTCTGTCCAGGCGCCGCGAGCGAAGGTCGCGTGGGTATCGAGCAGGGGGTCGAGCAGGATCAGGCCGTCGATGGGGGCGCCATCGGAGGTGGCCTGTATCAGGGTGGCGCCGCCCATGGAGATCCCCATGGCGATGAGTGGTAACTCCGGCACCTTGAGACGGGCCCAGTCGATGGCCGCGCGGGCGTCGTATTTCTCCGTTGCACCAAAGCCCAGGCCGCGGCCGTCAGCAGCGGATTCCCCGTGGTTGCGCAAGTCCAGGGCCAGAACCGAGACGCCGCGCTCGACCATGGCCCGGTAGAAATCCAGCGCACGGAAAAACTGGCTGTGGCGGTTGGAGCCGCCCCCGTGGCTGAACACCATGGTGGCCACCGCGGTGTCGGGATCGGCGGGCATCCACCAGGCCGCCAGGCGCAGTGGTCGGTCCGCTGGAATGAGGGTGATATCCTCGTACTCCAGCCCGACGTCCGCCGGGGTCATGGTGATGGGTTGGGTTTCAGGGAAAATGGCGGCGCGGGGGATGACTACTGCGTAGAGCAGTGCCAGGCCTGTGAGGAGTAACAGGGTGATCCAGGTACGGGTTTTCAAGGGTGGGCCATTTACGCAGGGTTGGAGGACAGCGTGTATTTTATGATATTTGGTGCGCAGAGCGCACCCTACGTCAAATCGGATGCCATGATTACAACAACCCCCTATTAATAAAACGGATCCTGCTGTGACCGAATTCTGGCTCGTCCCCATTGTCTTTTTGACCTCTTGCCTCACCGCGGTGATCGGCATGGGTGGGGGCGTGCTGCTGATCACCCTGATGCCGGGACTGGTGCCCGCCGGCGCCATCATTCCGATCCACGCCTGCACCCAGTTGGCCAGTAATCTGTCCCGGGCCGCCTTCGGCTGGCGCCATATCGATCCAGCCATCATTCCCGCCTTCGTGGTGGGCGCCGTGCTGGGCGCCTGGCTGGGCGGTGAAATCTACGGCACCCTGGACCTGCACTGGTTGCCGGCGATCATCGGCGTGCTGATACTTGTGTTCACATGGGTGCCGCTGCCGGCGCTGAGAGGGGGTGGGCAGTTCGCCCTGGCGGCCCTCGGTCTCTACCAGACCGGCCTGGGCATGTTGGCGGGTGCCACCGGGCCGCTGGGAGCGGCTGTGCTGATGCAGCGCAATAAACAGCGCGACTGGCTGGTGGTGAACACCGCGGTGTACATGACCCTGAATCACCTGTTGCGGGTGGTGGCTTTTGCCGCTATCGGATTCAGCCTGGCACCCTGGTGGCAACTGGTGGTCGCCATGGTAATAGCTGGCATCGTCGGCTCCTGGGTCGGTACCCGGCTTCGGCCCCGGGTGCCACAGTTGAACTTCCAGCGTTGGTTCAGGGTGTTGGTGAGCCTGCTGGCGGCGCGTATGATTGCGCTTCCTTTCCTGGCCGGCAGCTGAATCGCCATGATCATGAACCTGGGGGAGCGGCATCGCGGTACCTTGCTGGGGGTAACGGCCTACCTGATCTGGGGCTTCGCAGCGTTGTACTGGATCCGCACTGAGCCCGTGGATGCCCGGGACCTGCTGGCGCATCGCGCGGTCTGGTCCCTGCCTTTCGTCATGCTGTGCCTGGCGATTGCCGGGGGTGGGCGACTGGGAGCCGCCTTTGCACTGCTGCGTCAGCCGCGGACGCTGGGCATCATGGCCTGTGCGGCGTTCCTGGGCGCCCTGAACTGGGGTATTTTCCTGTGGGCAGTGACCAATGAGCGCGCCACCGAAGCCAGCTTCGGCTATTTCCTGTTGCCGCTGGTGAATGTGGCAATCGGGCTCACTGTATTCGGTGAATCCCTGGATACCGCCCAGAAGATCGCTATCGGTTTCGCCGTGGCGGCTGTGCTGATGCAGATGATCGCCTTCAGCGGTCTTCCATTGGTGGCTCTTTCGCTGGCCCTGTCATTCGGTTTCTACGGCGCCATCAGGAAGGGTGTGGACGTGGAGTCCATGGAGGGGCTTTTTTTGGAAACTCTGTTGATGGCACCCTTCGGTATTGCCTGGTTAGTCTCTCGCGGGGGCGGGGGCCTCGGACAGTACGGGCTTGAAGTGGACCTGTTCCTGCTGGGCGCCGGCGCCTACACCGCGATCCCGTTGATCTGCTATGTCGCGGCCAGTCGCATGCTTCCCCTCACCGCGCTGGGACTGGTGTTCTATATCGGGCCCACCTCCCAGTTG
>JAACFI010000299.1 GCA_009937575.1 Haliea sp. | reverse complement strand
GACCCCTTGATTGTGTGAGAGGAGAGTATGGAATTCAGGAACGCGATTTTTGCCGGCGGCGGTAGTCGCTGCCTGTGGCAGGTGGGCTTCTGGGATGGGGCCAACCAGGCCGGGCTGGGGCTTTCCGAGACAGTGGATTACGCCGCCAGCACCAGTGCCGGCTGTGCGATGGCGACCGCCTGTATGTTGGACAGGGGCCTGGAAGCGCTCGACCTGTTCAAGGAGATGACTGCCCGCAACCCCGGTAATATCCACTGGGACAGCCTGAAACCGGGTTCCGGCAAACGCCTGCTACCCCATATCGACATGTACCGCGCCGCGCTGGAACAGTTTCTGGTACCCGGGGATCTCGATCAGTTGGCCCACAAGCGGCTGGAATTCCTGATGGCCCGGTTTCCCCGCTTGCTACCCTCGGGTCTTGGCACCCTGCTGGCTTTCCTGATCTACGGCCTGGAAAAACACCTCACTGGCGTTCTGCACCCGACCTGGACACGCAGGCTTGGTTTCCAGCCGCTGGTAAAGGGAAATCGTGACGCCGATGGCGTAAGCGACCTGATTGATATCATCCTGGCGTCGTCCTGTGTACCCCCGGTGCTCCCGGGGGATGGTTACAGGGGCCAGCGTGTCCTGGACGGTGGGCTGATCGATAACGTGCCCGCCTACCTGGCAGATGGGCGCGAGGGCGTCACCCTGGTGCTGCTGAGCAAGCGCTACAAAAAGCCCATTCCCTCGTCGCTGCAGCGGATCTACGTGCAGCCCAGCGAGCCCATCCGCATCGACAAGTTTGATTACGCTAATCCAGTTGGTCTGCAGGAAACGTATAACCTGGGACTGAAAGATGGCGCGCAGTTTGCGCGAACCTTCTGAAAACTAAAGGAACGTGAGAATGAGCATTATGAGTAGATGGCAGAGACTGGAAAGAGATTTTTTCCGGGCCCTTAATTCGGTTGTGGAGCCCGCCGTCCGCAGGGGCGTCGCATCGCCGCGCTATACACCCGGTAGCCTGATCGTACTCGAATCGACGGGATTCAAGAGCGGTCAACAGCGGCGTACCCCGCTGGCTGCCCTGCGGCTGGGGAGATACATCCTGGTGGGGACGGCGCGTGGTAACAGGTCGTTCTGGCCCAGGAACCTGGCGAACGAGCCGGAAGTGACCTACTACCAGGGTGGCAGGGCCTATTCATCCACCGCACACCTGATTCACGATGGTGGAGACGAGAGCGCTTTTTCCGGCCTGCCCCGCTACATGCAGAAGCTCTACAGGTTGCTGGAGCCCTACACCCGGCGTGGCTGGGTATTTGCATTGCTGGTCCGCAACTAGATCACCGCTAGCCCAGCATTCCCGCCGCCTTGTTCAACTCCGACACGAAAGGATCGCTGTCGGCATCTTCATGCCAGGTGTATTCGGCAAATTCCGCGGTTTGCCTGGCTACCTCTTCCCCCCACAGCCGCTGGATGATGGCCAGGGCCATGTCGGTACCCGCAGAGACGCCGGACGCGGTGACGACCGGGCCGTCGTCCACCCAGCGAGCTTCCTCCACCCAGGTCACCTTGTCCGACTGGCTGGTTGCCAATACGAACAACTGCTTGTTCGAGGTTGCCCGGTAACCGTCCAATACACCCGCTTTGGCCAGCAGCGCCGAGCCGCTGCAGACGGAACAGGTGATCTGCGCGGCTTTTGAGCGCTGCGACAGAAAGCCCAGCATACGCGGGTTCTCCAGTTCCGGCAGGGTACCGAAACCGCCGGGCAACAGCAGGATGTCCAGCTCGGGGGCATCGTCGAAACCGTAATCGGCCACAGTTTTCGGACCGCCGATGGCCATGCCCATAGCCGCGGGAACGGGGCCGGCCTGCTCAGCCACCATGTGAATGGTGAGTTGCTCCGGGGGGATCATGGAAAACATCTCCAGTGGGCCGAACATATCCAGCATTTCGAAGCCCGGGTAGAGGATTGCTCCGAGGGTCAGGGGGGTATTGCTCATTGGAGTACTCCAGGGGAATTCGGTATTGAGTATAGCCCAGTGGGGACGGCCCTAAATGAGCGTACCCCTAAGGTGGTGCATCATCCCCTGACCAATTGATGTAATCTTGCAGGCCAGTGTTGAAAAAAACCTAACAGGACAGATCCATGAGTCGCACTGTCACCTTTGCCGCCACCCAGCTCGCCATGGGCTGGGACATCGAGGCCAACCTGGGGAAGGCGGAAAATGCCGTGCGCGAGGCTCACGCTGCCGGCGCCCAGGTTATCCTGCTGCAGGAGCTGTTTGAGACCCCCTACTTCTGCAAAACGCAGCAGTACAAGTACCTGGACCTGGCCAAACCGTTGGCGGGTAACCCGCTGGTAGAGCGCTTCGCCAGGCTGGCGGCCGAGCTGGAAGTAGTGCTGCCCCTCAGCTACTACGAGCGCGATACCAATACCTATTTCAACTCGCTGGTCATGATCGATGCCGATGGCAGTGTCATGGAAAACTACCGCAAGACCCATATCCCCGACGGCCCAGGGTACTGTGAGAAGTTCTACTTCACCCCTGGCGACACCGGTTTCAAGGTATGGAAGACCCGCTACGGTGTGTTTGGTGCAGGCATCTGCTGGGACCAGTGGTTCCCGGAGACTGCGCGCAGTTGCGCCCTGATGGGGGCCGAGGTGATGTTCTACCCCACCGCCATTGGATCCGAGCCCCAGGACCCCACGCTGGATTCCAGCGGCCACTGGCAGCGCGTGATGCAGGGACATTCGGCCGCCAACGTGCTGCCCGTTATCACATCCAACCGCATCGGCGTCGAGGAGGACGACGGTGTGACCACCACCTTCTATGGCTCCTCCTTCATCACCGACCAGACCGGGGAGAAAATCGCCGAGGCGGGTCGCGACGATGAGAAAATACTGCTGGCCTCCCTCGATCTTGACGAGTGTGCCACCTACCGCCGCAGCTGGGGCCTGTTTCGCGACCGCCGCCCTGAACTCTACGGTCCTATCGGCCAGAACGCCTGCGCTCCGGAGCCGGAATGAGCAGAACCCATGAATCTACCCCCCGGGCGGATGGTTTTCGCATGCCCGGGGAACATGAACCCCAGCAGGCGGTGCTTATGGCCTGGCCGGAGCGTCGGGATACCTGGCGCGAAGGCGCCGGGCCCGCGCGACAGGCCTTCGCGGCGGTGGCCGCTGCCGTTAACGAGGCCACCCCTGTCATCATGTGCGTTTCCGCGGAGCAGCTGCAAACCGCCCGGTCTATGCTGCCCGATTCGGTGGAGGTGGTAGAAATCCCCTGCAACGATAGCTGGATGCGCGATATCGGCCCCAGCTACGTGGTCGATGACCGGGGCGGGTTGCGCGGTGTGGATTGGCATTTCAACGCCTGGGGCGGTGAGGTGAACGGCCTGTACGAGGACTGGTCCCTGGACGAGGCCCTGGCAGAGAAAGTCCTGCAGAAACGTGGCGAGGACCGCTATCGTGCGCCCCTGGTGCTGGAAGGCGGCTCGATACACGTGGACGGGGAGGGCACCTGCATCACCACCGCCGAGTGCCTGCTGCACCCTGGGCGCAACCCGCAGTTGAGCCAGGCGGAGATAGAAGACCTGTTGCGGGATTATCTGGGGGTGGAAAAATTTATCTGGCTACCCCGCGGGGTCTATAACGACGAGACCGACGGCCACGTAGACAACATCCTGCATATTGTCGGGCCGGCGGAGGTGGTGCTGACCTGGTGCGACGACGCGCAGGACCCGATGTATGACATTTGCCGCGAATGTCTCAAGGTACTGGAAGCGGAACAGGACGCGAAGGGCCGAAGCTTCACCGTGCACCGGCTGCCTCTGCCGGGGCCATTGTATATCAGCGAGGAGGAAGCGGCGGGCATCGAGCCCTCGGAGAGTATGAAGCGCTCAACCGGGGAGCGCCTGGCGGGTTCCTACGCGAACTTCCTGATTACCAACGATCGCGTCGTATTTCCCCTGCTTGATCCGGCCCAGGACGAGATCGCCAGGACAATTCTCCGGCAGATTTTCCCCCACCGGGAAATCGTTGGCATAGAGGGGCGTGAGATCCTCCTCGGTGGCGGCAATATCCACTGTATCACCCAGCAGATTCCCGCGGGCTGACATTCAGAGTTCTGCCAGTTCAGTCACCAGTCTGGCGCGATAGTCGTCGACTGCATCGGCGGCGAGGGCAAGATAGAACCCCCGCAGCGACTGCTTTCGCAGCCCCTCCAGGGGGATTACGCGATGGGCCCAGTCCCTGAAGGCTATCTGGTGATTGCCTATCATCTGTTCCACCAGAACGCTGCTGTCGATCTCGCCCCGAAGAAGGCCGTCTTCCAGGGCATCGGCACACAGTGTTCCCGCGTATTGCCTGAGGGGGACGCGCTTAAAGCCGTAGTCCCCGTGTTCATCGGACTCAGCCTCCAGGCGCTCGGTCGCCAGGGCGGTAGCCCGGTACGCATCCTCGTTGCCACCCATCAGCTCGACCAGGGTGGACATCATCAGGGCCGGTCGTTCCTCCGTGGGGCAGGGGAGTTTTTCCTCCATCGAGGCTTCGAAATCCGCAAAGGCACCCATCACCAGGGCCTTCAGAACCTCCGCCTTATTGCCGATCAGATTGTAGATTGTCGGCACGGTGATTTCCGACACCTCCGCCAGGTCACGAAGGTTAAGGGCATCGAAGCCGCCGTCCGCCAGCATCTGCCGGGCTTCCGCCAGGATGCGTTCCCGGCGCTTTTCCATGTTCAGTGATCGAGTATCCGACATTGGCTGATATTGCCGCGATGGCTTGTATTAAATTATAACAGTGTTAAAATAATAACAGTGTTAAAGTTATCTTTGCAAGTCGTGTTTACGTCACCCGAGGTGGCCCCCGTATGAATCGATGGTTGCTCACTGGCCTGTTGCTGGCACTGGCTGCTTCGCTGTCGCTTTACGGTGTGGCGAAGGGCGAGCGTGACGCACCGGCAGACTCGGTGCGCCAGGTGGCTACGCCGGTCAAGGTGTTGACCCTCAGGAAGTCCACCGCCGACGAGGTGCCGGGCTTTCCCGGGCGGGTGGAGGCGGGTGACAGCGCGTTGCTTGCTTTCCGGGTAGGCGGGCAGCTTCGGGACCTCAAGGTACGCATGGGTAACCAGGTGGAGCAGGGCGCTGTACTGGCCGAGTTGGACCCGACTGATTACCAGCTCAACGTGGACGCGCGGCAGGCGGAGTTTGACCTGGCGCAGCTGGAGGCAGATCGGGCCAGCACACTATTTACACAGAAACTGATCAGTGAGGATCAGTACGATACGGCCCAGACGGTGTTGGCCACCAGCAGGGCGAAGCTGCAGCAGGCCCGGGAGCAGCTGTCATTCTGCAAGCTCACTGCGCCTTTCGCGGGATCCATTGCCTTTACTTACGCCATGCCCTCGGAGGTAGTCGGGTCGCAGCAGCCTATATTGACCCTGCAGGATACCTCGACGCTGGACATTCACTTCAATCTTCCACCGCGCTACCAGCCACTGCTGGAAGGCGAGGACAGGGCGGCCTTTACCGTGACCTTCGAGTTGC
>JAACFI010000043.1 GCA_009937575.1 Haliea sp. | reverse complement strand
GCCAGTGCCACCACGTCGTCGATCGCGCTGCGGGCCACTCCCAGTGCCCAGGCGGCGTGGCCACAACCGGTCAGGGGCATCACGCCAAAGCGGTAGAGACTGCCGCCGCGCCGGGGTTCCCTTGTAAAAAGTGGATAGACGCGATGTTCCGGTACAAACACATCGTGAAGTTCGTAGTCGTAGCTGCCGGTCCCCTTCAGGCCCTGTACGTGCCAGCCGTCGGTAAAGTTCACCTCCTCCCGTGGCACCACGGCGACCAACATGACCGGCATGCCGTCGTCTGCCATCAGCATGTTCTCCCCGTCCATGGGGAGGAATCCGGCACAGACATACCCGGAGTGCCCGGTGCCACTGCCGAACTGCCATGCCCCGGTGACCCGGTAACCGCCGTCGACAATGTTGCCGGTGCCGTTGGGAAAGAACTGGCCACCCATGGTCACGCGGTTGTTATTGTCTGTGAATACCTCGGCAAACCCCTGGTCGGGCAAATAGGCGGCGGCGAAGCAGGCAGAGGGCAGGTTGGCGATCCCAATCCAGCCCAGGGAACCATCCTGTCGCGCCATCTCCATCCAGGTATCGATAAGTTCCGCAAATCCCGGTTCACGACCGCCCGCTGCTGCCGGATTCATGAACTGCATCAGGCCGCTGTCCCACAGGGCGTCCACCAGCGGCTGCGTGAGGGTGCGTGCCTGTTCTGACGGGCCCGCCTCCCTCAGGGCAACCTGCTCGATACTGCGGGCCATGCCTGGACCGTCGGTGTGCACCATGTCGTTCACTGTTAATCTCCTTTGGCGATAACACTGCTACCCACAGTATGCGCCTGATTTGGGGTCCCTGTGACCCGCCCGCGTGACTTACGGGCATTAGCCCGGGACAGGTTTAAGATTTTAAGCCATCGCTTTCCCCTCTATCCCCTGCCGGGAGTGACCCGGGCGATGATTGCGTGGCAGTTAAAAATACCGGTATGAGCTGATAAACACAGGCAACTTGTACTAAGCTAGTCATAGCGACAGGAGGATCCAAAATGTCTGAGGTCAATATCCCCGATTCACTGCCCTCGTGGATCAAGGAACACATCACCCTTTACCTCCAGGACGGCGAGGCCGGACACTACTGGGACGCCTCCCTGGGTGGCGGCGAGGGTATGCTGACGACGCTTTTACTGACTACCACCGGGCGCAAATCCGGCAATGCCCTGGTACTGCCCCTTATTTACCGCCCCACCGGGGACGGCGGCTACTGCATCATTGCCTCCAAGGGAGGTGCGCCGGCCCACCCCGCCTGGTTCCTGAACCTGCAGGCCGACCCGAACGTTCACATCCAGGTGGCCAACGATAAATACGATGCGGTGGCCAGGGTGGCGGAGGGCGAGGAGCGCGAAAAACTCTGGCAGCTCATGGTGGACTATTACGCCCCCTACACCGATTACCAGGCGGCCACGGATCGACAGATTCCCGTCGTTGTGCTGGACCCGGTCTGATTCCTGTCCCTGTTCTCTTTCCCTGGCGGGGCCCGCAGTTACACTGTGCGAGCCTCTCGGCGAGCTGTTTGCCCTGATTAATGACTAAAAAAGCTTTTAACGTCAGGCTGTTTTGCGCCGTCACCATGATCGGATGGTGTATCGTCGCGGTTTCCACCTGGTTGATCTACGAGGCGGTGATCAGCGGCACGCAGGACAAGGTGATCACCCAGTCGAGCAGTTTTGCCAGGTTTATCGACTCGGTTGCTGAATTCGATGTCGATTTTAACGCAGATTATCCGGATGGCGGGGCCCGCGGAGCGACCCTCTCCCAGGTCTTTGCGGCGGGGCTCGGCCAGATTCAGTTCGGGGATACCGGGGAATACGTGCTGGGACAGCTGGACGGTGACCAGATCAGGATCCTGATGGCGACAGGGCTTCGCGGGCAGGAGTTGCCTGTCATCGAGGTCGGAGAGAAGGCGGCGGAACCCATGCGCCGGGCGCTGCTGGGGGATGCCGGTGCCATGTTTGCGCCCGATTACCGCCAGCAACAGGTGATCGCCGGCTATCACCCGATCCCGCGCCTTGGGGCTGGTTTCGTGGTAAAGATGGACGCGGCGGAGGTGCGGGCGCCTTTTATCAGGGCCTTGCTCCTGGGCGCTATCGGTGTGCTGGTGCTGGCGGCGCTGTCCGCCTTCGCTTACAACGCGCTGCTCGCGCCTGGCTCACAGGCCCTGGGTGGCAGGTTTCGCCGGGAGACCCTGGATAATTTCTTCGTGGTTGTCTGGCTGCTGCTCACCGGTATCGTGGCAGTGGCGACCGTACTGGTGGTCCTTTACCCGCATAACATGGAGGCCAATAAAAGCCAGTTACGCAGTCTCAGCCAGGGCCTGGGTTCCCTTATGAGTGCGGTCAGTGAATTCGACAGCGCTAACACGCCTGAGACTTATACGGGCGCTGTGGAAGAAGCGACCTTGTCCCAGATAGAGCGCGCCCTGCGGCTCAATGCCGGTTTTGAAAACACCGGTGAAATCGTACTGGGCCGCAGGCTGCAGGATGAGATCGAGTTCCTGCTGTATTCCCGTTTCACCGGTGAGATTCCCGAGGTGGTTCCCGTAGAGGGGACCCGCGCGGGCCCCATGCGCAAGGCCCTGGCCGGTGAGTCGGGTATAACAGAGGACGTCGACTACCGCGGTGAGTCCGTGCTGGCCGCCTACCAGGCAATTGCGCCGCTGAGCCTGGGTATCGTGGTCAAGCAGGATGTCGAGGAAATGCGGCAACCCTACCTGATGACCGGCTATGTCAATGCCAGCATCACCATTTTCTTTGCGGTACTTGGAGTACTGCTCTCGTCGAGAATCCTGGGTGGCCAGATGGCCGAGCCCGGGGCTGCTGGGCCGTCAGGATTTTCTATGGCCTCCCGCCATACCACAGGAGCAACAGCAGCCAGTAAGATGGCCATGATTCCCATCGTCGCCATCGGGATTCTAATCTTTATCCTCGATATACAGATGCCCCTGGGTGTAGCCGCCGGTATTCCCTACGTGGCCTTCATCATTGTTGGAGCACGGGTGTTTGATGCACGGGGACTCCTGGTGCTGGGACTCATTGCGTCGGCCCTGGTGATTGCCGGCGCAATCCTGTCAGAGATAGACGATGAGGTGGGTTGGAAAGGCCTGACCAACCTGATCTTCACGCTGTTTGCCATCTGGTTTGCCATGTTGATCCTGGTGCGCAACAAGGCGGCAGAGACCTCCCTGCGGCATTCCGAGTCACAGTTGCTGTCTTTTATTGACTCCGCCCCGGACGCTACCATCCTGAT
Organism: Haliea sp.; assembly: GCA_009937575.1. Taxonomy (GTDB): domain Bacteria; phylum Pseudomonadota; class Gammaproteobacteria; order Pseudomonadales; family Halieaceae; genus JAACFI01. The sequence continues at coordinate 28,116 of JAACFI010000043.1, read as the reverse complement.
GAATGCACGGGGAGACATCTGCCTGTCCAACCAGCAGGTGGAAACCCTGTTTGGGATCAGTTCCGGGGAGCTGATCGGCAAGAAGATCGAGCTGTTGATACCGGCGGCGGTTCGCGAGAAGCACGTAATGCTGCGCAGCAACTTCTTCCAGGCACCCCAGGTGAGGGCCATGGGCAGCGGAAAGGAGTTGCTGGGACTGAGAAAGTCCGGCGAGAAGTTCCCGGTAGAGATCAGTCTCAGCCCGATCGAACTGGGTGGGGAGAGTTATGTCACCGCTTCCATACGCGATATTTCCGAACGCAAGGCGGCGGAACGGGAACTGCAACTGGCGAGGCAAATCGCCGAGGAGGCCACCCAGGCCAAGAGTGATTTCCTGGCTAATATGTCCCACGAGATCCGCACCCCCATGAACGCCATCATCGGTATGTCCGAGCTGGCCCTGAAGACAGACCTGACCCCCAAGCAACACAATTACATCGACAAGGTGAACCGCAGTGCCGAGGGACTGCTGGGGATCATCAACGACATCCTGGATTTTTCCAAGATCGAGGCCGGCAAACTGGACCTTGAGTACACCGAGTTTCACCTGGAATCGGTGCTGGACAACCTGTCTAACCTGGTTGGTCTGCGGGCAGAGGAAAAGGGCCTGGAATTGCTGCTGGACATTGACAGCGACGTTCCCTCCCTGTTGTTGGGAGACTCCCTGCGCCTGGGGCAGATACTGATCAACCTGGGCAACAACGCGGTCAAGTTCACCGACCAGGGAGAAATTGTGGTGATAGTGGGTGTCGATGACATCGACGAGGACAATGTCACCTTGCGTTTTTCAGTGAGTGACACGGGCATAGGCATGACGCCCGAGGAACAGTCCAGGTTGTTCCAGGCCTTTGGCCAGGCGGATGCGTCCACAACCCGCAAGTACGGCGGCACGGGCCTCGGGCTGACGATCTCGAAACGCCTGGTGGAGATGATGCAGGGCGATATCTGGCTGGAGAGTGAGGTTGGCTCCGGCAGTACCTTCACCTTCACGGCAAGCTTCGGCTGGAAGCCGCTTGAGGATGCGCGACCGACCGCCGCCTCCCTGGAACTCCAGGATATGCGGGTGCTGGTGGTGGATGACAATCCCACCGCCAGGGAAATCCTGGTGGGGATTTCAAGTTCCCTGGGCTTTCGCACCGATGCTGCCTCCGGGGGCACCATGGCTGTGGACATGGCTGAAGTGGCAGACCAGGAGTCCGACCCCTATCGGATCATCCTGATGGACTGGCAGATGCCGGTCACCGACGGCGTAGTGACGACCCAGCTGCTGATGGACAAGGGGCTGCTCGGGAAAGACCGGTTCGTGATCATGATCACCGCTTACGGCCGGGACGAGGCGGCCGCCGCCGCAGGTGTGGATATGCCCATCAGCAATTACCTGACCAAGCCGGTTAACGGCTCCGCCCTGCTGGATTCGGTACTCGAGGCCATTGGCAGGTCCCCCGTTTCCATTCGCCAGCGCCAGCGCCAGAACAGTGAGACCGCCTCCGCCAGCCAACTGGCGGGCGCTTATCTGCTGCTGGCGGAAGACAACGAAATCAACCAGGAACTGGCACTGGAACTGCTCACCGATGCCGGTATCCGGGTCGACATAGCCAACAATGGCCAGGAGGCTCTCGATCTGCTGGCGCTGGCAGAGGAGCGCTATGACGGGGTCCTGCTCGATATACAGATGCCGGTCATGGACGGTTATACCGCCGCGCGGGAAATCCGCAAACAGGAGCGCTTCCGGAAACTTCCCGTCATCGCCATGACGGCAAACGCGATGGTGGGCGACCGGGAGAAAGCACTGGAGGCGGGGATGAACGATCACATCGCAAAACCGCTGAATGTAGTGGAAATGTTTGCCACTATGGCGAAGTGGATTACCGCATCGAACCCCGGTGAAAACACGGTTGCCCCGGCGGACGACCAGGTGGCGGATGATGATATTCCATCGATTGAGGGAATCGACATCGCCAAAGGGCTGGTCACCTGTGGTGGTAAGCCGGCACTGTATCGCAAGTTGGTTCTGAAATTCCGTGAATCCTACAGCGATTTTGAGACTGCCTTTGCCAGTGCGCGGGCCGACGATGATGCTACAGCGCCGGAGCGACTGGCTCATACCCTTAAGGGCGTGGCGGCCAATATCGGGGCCCTGCCCTTGTCAGAGGTGGCGGCGCAACTGGAATCAGCCTGTCGGGACGGGGAGCCGGAGACGGAGATAACTGCCCGGTTTGCCGCCGTCAGGGATAAACTCGGGCCGCTGTTGCAGGCAGTCGACGCGTCGGGTCTGGGAGGTGAGGTTCCGGAGGTGGACAGTGAACAGCTTCTGGAGGCTGGTGCTATCGCTTCCCTATTGGCTTCCTTGCGGGAGGCATTGGAAGATTGCGACACCGGAGCCGCCAGCATAGCAGGCGAACTCGCCGGCGGATTGACGGACCAGTCCAGTGTCGAAAAGTTGGGGGAGATAATCGACCACCTCGATGCCTACGATTTCGATGAGGCGCTGGAGGTGTTCGCAAGCCTGGAGAAGGGGCTGCTGAAGGAGGGGTCCTGAGTTCGTATCGGCGGCAAGCACCGCCCTGGCTTCAAACGAATACCAGCAGTGCCTCGGCCCCGGTTTTCGCTTCTTCCATACTCATTTCCTGGGATGACAGCAGACCCTGGAGGAAATTGACGGTCAGGTAGTTCTGTATGTGAATCTTCACCCTGGCCTTGACGATGGGGGGGCTGACGGGTTTGCTGATGTAATCCACCGCTCCGGCCTGCAGGCCAAGTTCCTCGTTGGCGGCGTCCGACATGCTGGTAACGAAGATAACGGGTATATCCTTCGTTTCGGGGTCGGCCTTGAGCGCCCGGCACACCTCCAACCCGTCCATCTCGGGCATTATCATATCCAGCAGTATAAGGTCAGGCTTCTGGCGCCTCGCCAGGTCGAGGGCCTTCTGCCCCTTGGTGGCCGCTATCAGCTTGTAGTCATCATCCAGTATGCCCGACAGCACCTGGATATTGATCGGCTCGTCGTCGACGATGAGAATGCGGTTGGGTCCGCTGGCTTCACTTGGGTTCATGGATTCGGTACAGCTTGGTTGGTCCGGCAGATCACACACAGTTTCTACGCTTAACTGTCGCGTGGAGTATTAGTCGTGTCTAGATTGGCGTGCATCATACCAAATTAGCAGTGCGCTGTAGAGTGACTCCACCACCCACTACAACTCCCGGTGGGCGATCAGCCGCGAATCTTCCAGCGCCGCGGTGCGGTGCTCCACGATGGCCAGGTACTCCGGCGATGTCACCATGTCTACAAACGCCTGGGCACTGGGGTAGCGCACCAGTATCGCCAGGTGCCAGTCCTTGTCCTGGGGGCCTATCAGCATGGCGGCGGGCTGCCCAAGCCAGACCTGTTCGGCACCGTGGGCCTTCAGCAGCGGCTCAACTGCCTGTCCGTAGCGGCCGTAGGCTTCAGCGCCGGAGCAGGGTTCGGCCTGGTGTTCCGGGGGATACTCGGCCTGCTCCCTGAATTTAAGCAGGTTGAGCATGACTACCGGGGTATCCCTGGGATAATCCTGCAGAAATGTTTCCACCGCGCCTTGCTCCGGATGAATAAAGATCATGGTCCGGTCCTCTATCTTACACCCATCCTGGCCATGCTATTTGGCATAAAGTACCTGGGGTATTTTCTGGTCACCCCGGTATGGTAGATGAAACCCCTGATCAGCACCAACTTCTCCGGGTTTCCAGTGTCTAATCCTGCTTTCGGAGGGCTTGTCGTCTTGCTCAGGCTGATTGGCCTATAATTCGGGAGATGACTATGCAAGGAACAGGCACTAGACGTTTGCTGGTAGTACTGATACTGCTGGGCGCGCCCCTGGCGTGGAGCGAGACAGTCTACCGGACGGTTGACGAGAAAGGTGTGGTCAGTTTTTCCGACTCCCCGCCTGCGGATGATGTGGAGGCGGAGAAGATTACCATCGACGCGCCCCAGCCCCAGTCCCCTGAAGCGGCTCGCCAGCGACTTGAGGACATGCGCGAAACCACTGACAGGATGGCGGCAGACCGCCGTGAGCGGGAAAAGCACCGGGCAGAGATGCGGGAGCTCCAGGCCCGCAGCCAGCCGGTGCAGCGAACCGCATACGCGGATGACTATTACGATGATTACTACCCGGTTTATACCAGTGGTCGCATCCACCGCCGGAACTACTACGGTGGGACGCCCTGGCGCCCGGGGCATCGACCGGGAATCGGGCCGCGGCCGCCCCGGCCGGAACATCCCATCGCCCGCCCACCCCTGCGCCCGGGGCTGGATCACCGCCCCGGGTACCGGCCACAGGGCAATGTCAATCTCGGGTCCAACTCACAACTGATGCGACCTATCGTCTCGCCGCGCAGGTGAAGCTTGTTGACGGCGCCACTTGAGAGGCGACATCCCCGCCCAGCGACTGAAGGCGCGTGAGAACGCCGCGGGTTCAGCGTAGCCCAGGCGATCGGCGATCTCCGTCACCGAAAGTGCCGGGTTCCTGAGAAAGTTTTTCGCCCGTTCTTCCTGTACCCGGGCGAGTAATTGCGCATAGGACGTCCCCTCCCTGGCCAGCTGCCGGGTCAGGTTGCGCTCTGACATGGCCAGCAAATCGGCGATCTGGCGGCGGCTCGGAGGCGGCGTGTAGGCCCACAACCACCGGGTCACCCGATCCACCAGGCTGAACTCCTCTGCCAGCAGTTGCGAGAGTTTTTCCGCAATGGAGACATAGGAACGATACACCAGCGGGTTCGCGCGTGGCAGCGGGGTGTCATCCAGCGCAGTGGGAAAGGCGAGACGAGCCTCCGGCTGTGCAAAGGTCACCGGGCAGGCCGGCCTGCTGCTCAGGCCGGCCCAGTCTTCGGGTTCGGGAAAGGGGAAGGTGATGTACAGGGGGCCATCCCTGGCATCTGCGATATCTTCCATATTGCGCAGGGAGCTCAACAGATCGAGAGCCAGGCAGTACTCCACCAGCCGGTCTATATCCTCTTCGCTGGCATCGCGTAGCAGGGGGCGTTCCATGGAGAACGAAAACAGCGCACTTTCGCCCTCGCGCCTTACTGTCATGCGGGAGTGGCCCCAGGTCAATTGCGGATAGGTGAGACAGGTTCTCAGTGCCTCGACGGCGGTGGCAGCGTGGCGCATGGCCATACCCAGTACCCCGAGATTTTCGATACCAAGCTGCGGCATGGCTTCGAAAAACAGGCATACCGCAGAGCGACCCTCGGGCAGCGAGCGCGCGAGTGCCAGGCATACCACCAGCTCCTGTTCCAGGGAAATGGGGAAATCCGGTTCCTCCAGGGCCCGGGGCGGCAGGCCCGCGTCGGTGAACATCGCCAGGGCGCGCTTTCGGTCGATAGCGAGCAGGGCCAGTTGCCCCAGCAGGCCGTTAATGGTGCGTTGGCTGGTCGCAAGGTTGCCGCTGGCGATGACGTAGGTATCAGGCTTCATGATTGCCATATTGCGCATTGATGTCCCAAATTATCAAAAATTGGGCGCATCCGGCAATGTATCCAGGGCTGGAAAGTCCTTATTCTGGACATACTGACATTGGATTCGACAAGAGGCGATAACCATGAGCGAAATCACTCCCCTTACAGCCGGTGCACCCGGTGGTTTGGAACATTTTGACGTACTGATCGTCGGGGCCGGTATTTCCGGCATCGGAGCCGCCCATCACCTGGGTGAAAAATGCCCGGGCAAGCGTTACGCCATTCTGGAGAGCAAGGAATCTTATGGTGGTACCTGGCGCCAGCACACCTATCCCGGTATTCGCTCCGACAGTGATCTCTATACCTTCGGTTACGGCTTCAAACCCTGGACCGGCCAGCCCATCGCCAGCGGCGACGCCATTCTCGATTATCTCGGTGAAGCCATCGACGAGGATCATATCGATCGCCACATTCGCTACCGGCACGAAGTACTGTCCGCCTCCTGGTCAGCTGAGGAACAGCGCTGGATGGTCACCGCCCGCCGCACGGACAGCGGTGATACGGTGCAATTCAGCTGTACCTTCCTTTGGATGTGCCAGGGCTATTATCGCCACTCGGAGGGTTACACCCCGCGCTGGGAGGGCATGGAGGATTTCAAAGGCCCCATCGTGCATCCGCAGACCTGGCCCGAGGACCTGGATTACCGCGGCAAGCGGGTGGTGGTGATCGGCTCCGGCGCTACTGCCGCCACACTCATTCCCAATATGGCGGACGATTGCGAGCACATCACCATGTTGCAGCGATCCCCCACCTACTTCTGGACCGGGGAAAACCGCAACGAGCTGGCGGACCAGCTCAGGGAGCTGGAAGTGCCCGAGGAGTGGGTTCACGAAATCGTTCGTCGCAGTATTCTCAAGCTGGCGAAAGATATCCAGTACCTCTCTGTTTCCAACCCGGAGGTGATCAAGGAGGAACTGTTTAATGTGATTCGCAGTTACCTTGGGGAAGACTTCGATATGCGACACTTTACCCCCAGCTATCGCCCCTGGCAGCAGCGCCTGGCTTACGTCCCGGACGGCGACCTGTTCGAGGGCATCAAGTCCGGCAAGGTTTCGGTGGTAACCGACCACATCGAGCGCTTTGCGGAGAACGGTATCATCACCAAGTCCGGTGAACTGCTGGAGGCGGATATCATCATCACCGCCACCGGCTTCAACCTGTCGGTAATGGGAGATATCGACTTCGATGTAGATGGCGAGGCAGTCGATTTCAGCAGGACCTTCACCTACCGCGGCATCATGAATTCCGGGGTGCCCAACATGGCCTTCATATTTGGTTACCTGCGTACCAGCTGGACCATGCGGGTGGACCTGGTCTGTGATTTCGTCTGCAAGCTGCTTAATCACATGGACGAACTACAGGCCGAATCCTGTACGCCCACGCTGCGAGAGAGTGATCGGGATATGGCGATATACCCGTGGATTGATGAAGAGGAATTCAATCCGGGCTATATGCAGCGCGGCAAGGACCTGATGCCCAAGCGCGGCGACAACGAACCATGGACATTCAGTGCCGACTACTACACAGAACGGGAGCAGCTTCCGCTGGTCAACCTGGACGACGACACGCTGGTGTATCGGGGGAAAGCGCGAGCTGTCGCGGCAGCGCGGTAAGCATTCAATACCCCGGGGATGGCCCGGCTGCGGGTAGCCCAGGCTCTTCACAGACCGGGTTCCCATTGTGGTAGATTAGGTGCATTCTTCTCCGGGGAGCAAGAGTCGAATCTTCCATGTGCTTGTCACCCTGCCAATGCACTGACCCGGGCAGCGCCTGATGTCTGCCCGCAGTCGCCGGCTCCACTCGCTGGAATACGCCATGGAACAGGCCCTCGGTTACGATGAGTGGCTGCAGGCTGCAGAGGAACTGGACAGTCTGCAGGGGTTGGATGACTGGCGTGAGGACGATGTCTCGGACCTCTACCACTATGCGCTGGTGAAAGAACACAGTACAAACCTGCGCAAGTACCGTAAAAAGGGTGACGTCGTCAACCTGCTCACTACCCTGGAGGAGAGTCTCTACCGCCACCTGGGCGAGATCGGCGCGCCGGAGCTCTACCGCAAGGCCCTGGCCGGCACCAAGCGATTGATCACCGAATTCCTGGAGGAAGTCGACGCCTCCATGCGCTATATCTGTGACAATGACTACCCCGGCCTCAGTAACGCCGACAAGCTCGCCCAGTTCGAGCAGGCGGCCCGGGTCTACGGCCGCCCAGCCCTGTTAATGAGCGGCGGCGCTGCTCTCGGCGTGTACAACATCGGGGTAGTGGCGGCGCTGCTCGACGCCGACGTGCTGCCGCAGGTGATTTCTGGCGCCAGTATGGGTTCATTTGTCGCCGTGGTGATCGGCAGTCGCAGCCGCGAGGACCTGATGGATTTATTCCAGAACCTGGACCGGTTGCACACCACCGCCCTGCAGATGGTGAGTCCGATGACCATGCTCAAGGACAAGGTGATTCTCGATTCAGACCAGTTGTTCGAGTGTATCGATACCAACTCCGGCGGATTGACTTTCAGAGAGGCCTTCGAGAAATCTGGTCTGGTCATCAATATACCCGTTTCGCCGACGCGATCTCGGCAGAAGCCCAGATTGCTCAACCATCTCACCTCCCCGGATGTGATGATTGCCCACGCCTCTCTGGCCTCCTGTGCGATTCCCGGGGTATTCCCTCCGGTAACCCTGATGTGCCGTGACGGGCAGGGAGAGACGGTCCCCTACATGGGTACCGAAAAGTGGACAGACGGATCGGTCTACGGCGATATTCCGGTTCAGCGCATGAGCCGCCTGCACAATGTGAATATGTCGATCGTCAGCCAGTCCAATCCTCATGTGATCCCCTTCACCGCTCTGCACAAGGCAGAAGCGCCGCGACTGCTTTCCAATACCAGCTCCGCGCTGCTGAATTCGGTAAAGGCCCAGGCAACTGTCGCCCTGGACTTTGCCCGCTCTTCGGTCAGCTACCGGCCACTGCGCTCTCTGCTCGACAGCGGCCACGCTGTTCTTGCCCAGCAGTATCATGGGGACATCAATATCCACCTGCCTCCGAAGCCGGCTATCTATACCAGACTACTGACTAATCCGGACGAAAAGGGAATGGACGAGTACATGCTGCTCGGCCGGCGGGCGACCTGGCCGGAGCTCGCTGCCATTCGGGATAAAACCCGCATCAGTCGGGCCTTCGATTCCTGCATTGCCAGTTTGCGCGCGCGGATCGGGACGGACTGATGAAGCGTATCACCAGGCCGGGCATTCAATGACACAGATCCCGGACAGTTATTTTATTCCCAGCAGTTATTCGCGCATCGTGGCGCGTGAACTGGGCCTGCATGAGCGCGACCTGCCGCGTTTGTTGCGCGGCACGGGATTGTCGACAGATATCCTGTTGCCCGGGGATGAGACCCGGCTATCAGGGCGCCAGCAATTGCGGATCATCGATAACGGCCAGCGCATGCTGGAGGCCCCCGAGTTCGGCCTGCGCCTGGGACGGCAATTGAATCCCACCGCCCACGGTCCTCTGGGATACCTGGCCCTGAGCAGCCCCGACCTGATTACCGCCCTGGAATCATTGCGGGACTTTCTCCCGGCACGCCTGGCACTGGTGGGCATCGACGTTGCGCTGGGTGAGGATTGGCTGTGCTGCAGCCTGGATATCAAGGTGCAGGCCGACCACGACGAGCGCCGGGTATTGCAGGAGTGTTTTGCCCTGGTGATACAGTCTTTCACCGAATCGATACTGGGCAGGGAATTGACCGATGCGCGCATCGAACTGGCCCATGACGAGCCCGACTATCGCCGGGTGTACCCCCACTACCTGCACTCGCCGGTGATATTTGCATGCCCCGTCAATTCGTTCCTGATCCCGGCCGGGCTGGCCAGGGTGCCCAATAATTCCGGTGATTCCGATTCCTACGCCATGGCCCAGGCCCTGTGCATGAAACTCCTGGAGCAGGTGCCCGCAGCGGCCCTGTCCACCGGTGACCGGGTCAGGCGGCTGCTGCTTTCCAAGACTCCGGGTTCAGTGACGGAGGAGGAAGTCGCCAGGGCGATGTTCATCTCCAAGCGGACCCTGGCGCGTCGGCTGGAGGCGGAGGGTGATAGCTATCGCAGGATTCGGGAAAAGCTGCTGTCTGAACTGGCCGGGCGCCACCTGCGGGAATCCGGTCTTACGGTGGAAGCGGTGGCGGCGCTGCTGGGTTACAGCGACACCGCCGCCTTTCGCAAGGCCTTTCATCGCTGGTACGGGCAGTCCCCCAGCGAATTCCGCGCCGGCGCCGTTACCGCGGGTGAACCCTGACCGGCAGGTTTGCGTAACCGCGCACGAAGTTGGATCGCACCCGCTCGGGTTCATCCATCACCTCCACGAAATGGAAGCGTTGCATGATCTCCTCCCAGAGGATGCGCAGCTGCATCTCCGCCAGGCGGTTGCCCATGCAGCGATGCACGCCGAAGCCGAAGGATATGTGGTGGCGGGGATTGGCCCGGTCGATGATGAACTCATCGGCCTTGTCGATAGCGGTCTCATCCCGGTTGCCCGAGAGATACCACATCACCACCTTGTCGCCTTTTTTGATCTGCTTGCCCTGGAATTCCAGGTCCCTGGTGGCGGTGCGCCGCATATGTGCAAGGGGCGTCTGCCAGCGAATGATTTCCGATACCATACCGGGAATCAGGCCGTGATCGGCGCGCAGCTTGTCGTACTCCCCGGGATTCTGGTTCAGCGCCAGCACCCCACCCGTGGCGGAATTGCGGGTGGTATCGTTGCCACCGACAATCAGCAGCAGGATATTGCCCAGGAATTCCATCGGCCGGTCCGGCAGATCTGCGGTGTTGGGGTCGCGCTGCAGCAGGGAAATCAGGTCGAAGCCACCCCCCTCCTGGCCCTTGCGCTCGTGCCACAGGCGGGTGAAAGTCTCGAGGCATTCCATCAGGGCGGGGATACGCTCCTCCTGGGTAACGTCACCCCCTGCAATCTCCGGGGAGCCCGCGGCCACGTCGGACCAGTAGGTCAGCTTGCCGCGCTCTTCGAAAGGGAAATTGAACAGGGTAGCCAGCATCTGGGTGGTGAGGTTGATGGATACCCGCTCGACCCAGTCGAAGGTTTCACCCACCGGCAGGTTGTCGAGAATCTCCACCACCCGGCTGCGGATCAGTGATTCCATCTGCGCCAGGTTCTGTGGTGCCACCACCGGTTGCACGGCCCGCCGCTGGGTATCGTGCTTGGGGGGATCCATGGCGATGAACATTTCTACCGTCATGTCCTCGACCATGTCGCCGATGACGATCGCGGGCTCGGATGAAAAGTCCTGGTGGTTGCTGTCCACCGCGACGATATCCTCGAAGCGGGTAACGGACCAGAAGGGACCGAAAGGACTATCCGCCTGGTAGTGCACCGGGTCTTCTTCCCGCAGCCTGGCAAAATACGGTCGCCAGGCGTCCTGTTCCAGCAGGCGCGGGTCGCTGACGTCGATGTTCTCCAGCGGAGTGGTCAGGGGGTGAGGCAGGTCTGCAATCTTATTCATGGTAGGTGTCCTCCTGCGGATCACATCTGGAATTCGGGCAGGCGGACGACCATGCCGTTCATGGCCTCTGAGACGTCGATCTGGCAACTCAGCCTGGAGCTGTCGTCACGGTCAGGGCGCATACCGAGCATGGATTCTTCCATCGCGTCGGTGGACCCGGCGGCCTCGTGCCAGTCGTCGCTGATAAAGCAGTGGCAGGTGCCGCAGGCACAGGCACCACCACAGTCGGCATCGATGCCGGGCACCATATTGTCCATGGCGTTCTGCATCAGGGATTTACCAGTCTCGGCCTCTATCTGGTGTTCGCGGCCGTTGAATTCGATCAGGGTAATAGTGGGCATGAGTATTTCTCCTTAGTTTCCGATGTTGTGTATTCTAGGGCGATCTGGCGCCATAATAAGGTTATTTATTGCCAGTATGGGGTTATATATTGCCAGTATGCGAGCTTGTTCGCCTGCCATGCGGGGAAAGCACAACGCCTTGCCGCAAAGGCATGGCAATGGTTGCTGATCTACGCTTAAGATTGGCGGTCTCATTCAAGGAGTTCGCATGACAGCGATAGACGTATGGGCACAGCAGCCCAACCCGACTTTCCTGGCCCAGCCTTTTTTCGACTCCCTGAAGAAATGGACAGGGATGGAGATAGATGACATCCCCCTGGATTTTCCCGAGCTGAAAATCGTGGGCGGGCACATCGGTTATCCCTGGACCACCGAGATGATTGCGCTGGCGACCAAGTTCCCCAATGTCTATATCGATACCTCCGCCTACGTGCCCAAGCGTTATGCCCGCGGGGTTTTCAAGCTGAACTGATATGAGCAGGATGGCAAAAGGCGCGGTTATCGGCTTGACCTTACTGTTTACTGCAGGGCTGGCGGGGCTGGTTCTTGGTCCCGCCCCGATTGAGCGCGACCCCCCGCGGGATCTGCCCTGGGTACTGCCGGATTACCGGGATGCCGACACCAGCTGGGAAATCGGGCCGGGTGGTAAAATCCACACCCGGGTCGAGCACTTCTTTCTCGAGGACATTTCACCCGCCATGGTGGCCTGGTTTTACCGGCAGCTTCCAATCTCCACCGTAGAATATCGCGGCGTCACCTACCCCCTGTACCATATTTTCCACCCCACCGAGCACGGCACCCTGTGGGTACTGGAACCGGCGCCGGATGGCACCCCGGGGATGAGTGCGGGAGCGATGATAATGCGTGAGGAGTGGTTTGGTCCGTTTGACAGTCGCGGTGCCGCCCGCATCGTGGAGTTTTCCGACGCAGGGATGCTGGCGATACCCGAGGTCGCAGGGCTGGAGATCGGTCGGGTCAGGCACAGCCTGCGCGCGGTAAATGGCGGCACCGCCTATCGGGTGGATTCTGTTATCGGTTCCGACCTCCCGTTGATTGGACCCCTGATCAACCTGTACCTGCGCAAGCAGGTGTTTCACCCGGCCATGCTGGAACAGTGGCGCCGTCACCAGGTGGAGGAGGTGGCCAGCCTGCAGTTTTTCCTGGCGCAGATATACGCCCAGCGGGAACACGGAAGGCACTTCGTACTGGAATACCCTGAAGCCAAGACTGGTATCTGAACAACAGGCGGGCCTGTTTAATGCAGATAGCGATCCTTCAGCTGTTCGATCTTGATATCGTCCAGTGAGAGTGCCGATTCGAAGAAATGTTCTTTTGATTCATAGCGCCTGCGGATTTCCTCGAAGCAGGCTTTGATGTATTCGGGTCTGACTTCCAGCATGGGACGAAGAATTTCCTCGGAAATTGCCTCCCCCGTCTGGTCGGTGAATTCCCCCGCCAACCGGTCGACTTCCTGCTCTACCGGCAGGTATTTATTGGTCAGCAGGTAGTCATCGACGATCGCCTCTTCACTCACCCCGAGCACGTCGAGGATAAGGGCGGCACCGAAGCCGGTGCGGTCCTTGCCCGAGGCGCAGTGGATGAGTAACTGCTGGTCACCTGTCAGCAATAGTTGGAACATCTCCGCGTACTGGGGCATCTGGTTGACGACAAGATCCCGGTTGAGTTCCTCCATGAAGCTGGCGGAGTCTTCCACGGCAATGATCCCGTTGTGCAGGTTATCCAGGAAACTCGCCGAGCTGCCGGGCGTCACCGGCAGGCTGGTGAGAAGGTTCGGAGTCTCGTCCCCCAGCCAGGTTGGTTCCAATTCCTGCTCTACTACCTGGCGGAAATCGCAGATCAGGGTCACGCCCAGGCGTTTGACATAGTTGATATCCACGTCTGTGAGGGAGGATAACTTGCTTGAACGATATAACTTGCCCCATTTCAGGCGGCGCCCCTCCTTGGTTTCATAGCCGCCCAGGTCGCGAAAGTTAGGTGTGCCCTCCAGGGATAACTGCCGCTCGGCCAGGATTACCGCCTCGCCTCCTTCGGACTCGATGTAGAAGTAGTGCCGCACTTCCTTGTCGGGATTCCTGAGCAGCACTTCCTGGTCGGTGGTTCGCAGCAGTGGTGGGCCCAGGTCACTGCCCGCGTAATAGTGGTCGGGATTGTCTGACATGTAGATAGCGACTTCTTGCCCCGCGTGGAAACTTCGCCACGACAGCAGGTAGTCCTGTTCTGCGGTGCGTTCGACGTGGCAGGCGCTCAGGTCAAACATGACTGCTCGTGACCTTAACGTTCAATTCAGCCGGGAGAATCTCGAGATCCGCCGCCTTTGCCTGGTTGCAGAGCTGGGGAAGCTTTATCGCGTTGTCCGAAAGAGGTTTGCTCACTACTTACCAATCAAGCGTCGCTGTTTAATGGACGGCCTACTCACATTGTTTCACATTTTATAGTAAAGCAATTGCCATCGCTTGGAATGATCTGCATCACGGGATATCACCATAGCAAAGCGTCCTGTTTAACTCTCCAGACTTCTATGGGATTATCCTCGCTCGATCACCGTACGGGAGTTGGACCATGGGAGCTGTAAAGCGATTTGAGATCTGGTTGTCGATGACCAGTTTCGGCACCTGGGTGATCAAGAAGTTCTCAGCACACGTGGATCCGTTCGTCTTCCGGTTAACCGGTGGCCGCTTTACCTCACTGGGGCCGGTGGTGATTCCCCAGTTGCTGCTGACGACGACCGGTCGCAAGTCGGGTCAGCCCCGTGAAGCGCAATTGGTCTATACGGATGTAGACGGTGTCATCCACATCGTCGCCAGCAATTTTGGCGGCGAGCGGCATCCCGCCTGGTCGTATAACCTGATGGAGAACCCGAGAGCCTCCGTGCAGGTGAAGAGTGAAAAAATGGAAGTCATAGCCGAGCAGCTGACAGATGCGGAGAAAGAATCTGTGTGGGCGCGCCTGGTCGATAATATACCCAACTACTCCGCCTACAGGCAGCGTACGGACCGGAATCTCAAAGTCTATAGATTGATCGCCTGCACTGATTAGACCGGCTTTTTTCGCCTGGTTGTCCGACACGTTTCGTCTGCTATAACCCTTTATGGTTAGTTGATTGCACTTTAATTGGGTGTAATTTGGTCGAAACAGCCAAAAACCAGAAAATTCAGCTTATAAACACCTGTGCGACCCCGACTATAATTTCATTATCTCTTGATCACTCGATGCGGGTGTGAGAATTCACCAACGGCGCTGGACGGAGGGCCTGAGAATGTTAATAGGTGTACCCAAGGAAATTAAAACCCTGGAATTCCGGGTCGGATTGACCACTGCCTCAGTGCACGAACTGGTCCATCACGGTCACCAGGTAATCGTGCAAAGCACTGCAGGAGAAGGGGTCGGTCTCACTGACGAACTGTATCGAGCCGCCGGGGCGGACATCGTGGACACCGCGGCAGAAATTTTTGAACGCGCCGACCTGATTGTGAAGGTCAAGGAACCGCAGCCCGAAGAGTGCCGCATGCTGCGCGAGGGCCAGGTTCTGTTCACTTACCTGCACCTGGCCCCCGACCCTGACCAGACGCGCATGCTGAAAGAATCCGGCTGTGTCGCTATCGCCTACGAGACGGTCACCGACGAGGACCACGGTCTGCCCCTGCTGTCTCCCATGAGTGAAGTGGCTGGGCGTATGTCGATCCAGGCGGGTGCCCACGCCCTGGAAAAGCACAAGGGTGGCTCGGGTATGTTGCTGGGGGGTGTCCCCGGTGTCGAGGCGGCGCGCGTCGTGGTGATCGGGGGTGGTGTTGTCGGGACCAATGCCATCCGTATGGCGATGGGTATGGAGGCGCATGTGACCGTGCTGGATCGATCCCTCAAGCGCCTCAAGGAACTGGATTTTCAGTTCGGCTGCATGCTCAATACCATCTACTCTACCCGGGAGTCCGTGTGGCAGCACGTCACCAACGCCGACCTGGTGGTCGGCGCGGTACTGGTGCCCGGCGCGGCAGCCCCGAAGCTGGTTACCCGGGATATGTTGAAGGAAATGCGCCCGGGCTCCGTGGTGGTGGATGTCGCCATCGACCAGGGTGGCTGTTTCGAAACCAGCCGGCCCACCACCCACGCCGAACCGACCTACACGGAGGAAGGGGTGGTGCACTACTGCGTGGCCAATATGCCAGGCGGCGTGGCCCGAACCTCGGCCTTTGCGCTCAACAACGCCACCCTGCCGTTTACCCTGGCCCTGGCAGACAAGGGTTATCGCCAGGCCCTGCAGGATGATCCGCACCTGCGCAATGGACTCAACGTCCACCGCGGTGATATCACCTACGAGGCGGTGGCCAGCACCCTTGGTTACGATTACGTGCCAGCAGAGCAGGCTATCGCCAGTTAGCCGGCTGGGGCAGGGCTGGCCCCTCTTCGGGGGATTGGGTATGGTGGCGTCATGTGCCCGACCACCCGAGGGGCGCTTGCCCTGTTGCTGGCGGTACTCTCACTGTCGTCAGCTCTGCCCGCATTCGCCGTGCCGCCCAATTCCCACGCCGTCAGCGGCGGCGCCGGCTGGCGCTGTAATACCGGGTACCGGCAGCGCCTGGGCAGGTGCCAGAAAATCGGCGCAACTCCGCTACCGGCCAATGCCGCCGGCAAGGGCGCACACTGGTACTGCCAGAGTGGCTACCAGCGGGTGGGAAACCAGTGTCGCAAAACGGGTCTTCCGGCCAATTCCTACAGTAGCGGTAAGGACTGGTCCTGCAGGGTTGGCTATCACCGCGTCGGTGAGCGCTGCGAGAAGCTGGATACGCCCGCTACCGTGACGGCCCCGGCTGTTGAAGAACCCTGTGACGGTGGTTACATCCTGGACCCTTGATCTTTCATGCCAGCGTCACGCGCGTCAGAATACCTTCTTATCCTGAACCGGTGAGTCCTTCCTGGCCCTGGCGCGATCGACGTACCTCAGGGTTCTCTCATCTGCTTTCGGGTGACTGGCGATAGTGCTGAGAAGTTCGGGTTCTTGTTCAAGGTGATCATTGCCGAGTGCAAATGCCACGCTGCTCAGGGCACCCGCGTCCACCTGATCGTGATTGACGATTTTCAACAGGAAATCGGGGCTTCCCAGGTCCTTGCTCCTGGCGACAGTCTGGGCCACGTTCTGCACTCCCCACTTGTCCACCGACGGATGTGACAGTATCTCCTCCAGCAGTTTTCTCTCGATCTCCAGGTCCTGCTTGCGGATGGCCAGAGACACCTGGCGCAGCGCCATGCCGCCGGTCCTGGGATGGGCCACCACCCCCCTGACCATGATCTCGCTTCGCGGAAGATCATACCTGGCGAGTACTGAGGCCACCGTGTCCAGAGTCGCCTCATCCGCCGCCGGGTGGCTGAGAATCGCTGCCAGCAGCCCTGGGTCCTCTCCGGCCCCGTGCGTCATCACCCACAGAGCAGCCCCCCTCAGGACGCCGCTATCGGTTGCCGGGAGCCTGATAATTTCCTCGATGATCAGGGCGGCGCCGTCCGGTGATTCTTTCAGGAACGACCAGGCCATGGTGTAGAAAGTGGCATTCTGCACACCCGGCGTGCGTACGATGGCCAGGTAAAATGGGGTGTCCGCCAGTTGATGGCGTGCGATGCTGAGCAACAGGGATTCCCTGAAATCACGAATGTCGTACGCACTGCCCTGGAGGTCCTGGGCCAGCAGAAAATGATGGACGTGCTCGAGAAGTAACGCCTCGACTTCGGGGACGCTGTTGCCGGTCAGTGGATTGAAGGCTGGCCTTCCCTGGGAGATGCGGGCCATGTGGGCCATATGGTAGAGCAGGGATCTTTCGCTACCGGATTTTTCCCCCGGTGAACTTTTTGTCCAGCCGAATACGTTTGCCTCCGGGAAAACCCTGAGGTATCTGGAGGCTAGTGGATTGTCCTGGTCAAGGGTGGTGGAGAACTCGAAACTGAGGTCTGCGAAGCTCTGCTCCAGGCCATCCTGCACCAACTCCGCGCGACTCTTTGCATGTGGTAGTCCGCCTGCAGGTCCCTGCCGCCTCCCGACCCTGTTTCCAGCTCGCCGGCCTTTTCGAGCATTATCCAGATCCTGTCCCCGGGGGTAATTGATGTGCAGTGAAAGGTGGAAGCTGCTCTCGGGTTTTCTATAGTCGATAATATAAATTCCCTCCGGTGTTCTCTCGTCGCCCTCCCGCTCCTTGTGACCCAGGGGACGCTCCCCCAGGGAAATTTCTTATTCCCGGTACTTCGTGCCCCCGGCGATGAGCCACATTTTGCGTTCGGATTTATCGACCAGCACCATCTCAGCCACAGGAAGCTACTGCGACCCCCACGCCAGTGCGGCGGCTAGCAGGAATACGGTGGCAGTAATGACAGATCTCATAGTGGACAGATGTTACGGATGTTTATACTGGTAAGTCTATTCCCGGTGCGAGGCGCTCGAATGGTTGGAATTGCCCCATTTTCGATTTTTTCACACTCCCATTTGCCGGCCCAGCGGCCTACTATGCTATGCAGTATCGGCAGTAGTGTGGAAGATCAGTAGATGAGCAAGACCTTTGTCAGTGTGGGCGTTACGATCCTGGATATCGTCGGCTATCCCATCACCAGCATCCCCGCTGGAGAACAGACCGAAGTCATCCAGAAAATCCACCTGTGTGCCGCCGGAACAGCCGCAGCGCCGGCGGTGATCGCTTCGCGGCTCGGTATGGACAGTACCCTGGTCGGCGCCATCGCCGATGACGATGTGGGTTTCCTGTTACGCCATAAACTGGAGAAGGAGGGGGTGGACGTCTCGCTTCTGGAACTGCGCTCCGACCTCCCCACCGCCGCCACCATGCTGCCGATCAACCCTGATGGCGGCCGCCCCAACTGGCATATGCCGGGAGCCTTCCTGCTGATGGAGGTGCAGGAGGCGGCGCGACAGCGTATCGTCAATGCCGACCATGTTCACTGGGGTGGTATCGGCCTGCTGTTCAACCTGGATGGCGCTACCGGCGCCGGGATACTGGAACAGGCACGTGCCAATGGTGCGGTGACCACAGGTGATCTTATTTCTCCCGGGGACCAGACTCCCGACGCGGTGAGGGCGCTGGCGCCCCACCTGGACTACTTCATGCCATCCATCGACGAGGCCCTGGAGATCTCCGGCCAGGCCACTGTGGAAGCGGCAGCGGAATTTTTTATGGTTCAGGGTGCCGGCGGATGCCTGGTGAAGTGCGGCGGGGAGGGTGCTTACCTGGCTACCCGCAGCGGCCTGAGCGTGAGGATCCCGGCCGTCCGGGGGGTGGAAGTGGTGGATACCAGCGGCTGTGGAGACGCCTTCTGTGCCGGTTTCCAGGTCGGGCTGGCCAACGGGATGGTTCCGGAACAGGCGGCACACTTCGCCTCTGCGACAGCAGCGCAGGTTGCCACGGCGGTGGGCTCGGACGGGGGAGTCAGTGACTACAGCCGCACGCTGCAGATTATGGAATCCGGCGAGATGCTGGCGGGGGCCGGGGAATGAAACAGTACAGTAACGACCTGGCCAGCCGGCAGGCGGTGGTCCAGGCCCTGCAGGCACTGGGGGATAAGAACCTCAACAAGGGTACCTCCGGTAACGTCTCCGTGTTCACCGGCGAGGGAATGCTTATCACCCCCACCGGTGTTGCACCGGAGGCCCTGTTGCCGGAACACGTCGTGCATATGTCCCTCTCGGGCGAGGTGGACGAGGACCAGCTCACGCCCTCCAGTGAGTGGCAGATGCACGCTGACGTATACAGTGGCAAACCCGGGGTGAGCGCCGTGGTGCACTGCCATTCACCCTATGCCACTATTCTCGCCTGCGCGCGCAGGGCGATCCCCGCCATGCACTACATGGTGGCCGCCGCCGGCAGTTACGGCATTCCGCTGGCGGACTATGCCACTTTCGGCAGCAAGGAGTTGTCCGAGGCCAACCTGGATGCGCTTTCCACGTCTATGGCCTGCCTGCTGGCCAATCACGGCCAGCTGGCCATAGGCTTCGACCTTCCCGCTGCATTGAAACTGGCCGAACTGGTGGAAGAGCAGGCCCACTGTTACTGGGGTACCCTGGCCATTGGCGGTCCGGTACTGCTCGACAAGGAACAGATGGACGATGTGTTGTCGGCCTTCATGACCTATGGCCAGCAGGAAAAACGCAGGGATCTCGCCAGCGGAAATAAATTCAACCAGGAAGATTGAGCACAGGAAGCGAAACCATGTACCAACTCGACAGCGATCTCAAACTGCGGGAACGCGCCAGCACCGCCTTTCCCGCAGGTGTTTACGGTCACCAGGCTTCGGCTTCTGTTTCACCTAAACATCCACAGTTCTTTTCCCGCGCCGAAGGCGGGCGCCTGTGGGACACTGAAGGCAATGAATACATCGACTTCATGTGCGGTTATGGCACCAACCTTCTCGGTTACCGCCATCCCAGGGTAGACGAAGCGGCCGCCGCGCAGCAGGCAGTCATCGACTGCGCCACCGGACCATCCCCGCTGATGCTGGAACTGGCGGAAACCTTCAATAACCAGGTGGCCCACGCGGACTGGACCATGTTTGCCAAGAATGGCACCGACGCCACCACCATTTGCGTCATGACCGCCCGCGCACAGACCGGCAGGAACACCATCGTCGTTGCGGAGGGCGCCTACCACGGCGCCGCGCCCTGGTGTACCCCGGGGCCCAGCGGTGTCGCCCCGGCCGATCGGGCCAACCAGCTGACCTACCACTACAATGATGTGGACAGCCTGCGCACGGCGGTGGAGCTGGCAGGCGCCGACCTGGCGGCGATCATCGTCTCGCCTTTCAAGCACGATGTGTTCGTGGACCAGGAGTGGCCCACCGACGACTTCGCCCGCGCCGCGCGCCAGCTCTGCGATGACAAGGATGCTGCGCTTATCCTGGACGACGTGCGCTGCGCCTTTCGCTTCAGCCTGGGCTCGACCTGGGAAACCATAGGGGTGCTGCCCGACCTCTGCGCGATGAGCAAGTCCGTAGCCAATGGCTACTCCCTGGCGGTTATCACCGGTAACGACCGCTTCCGCGAGGGCGCCAGCCAGATCTATACCACCGGCTCCTTCTGGTTTGCATCCGTGTCATTCGCCGCCTCCCTGGCGACCATAGCCGCCATCGAGGAAGAGGGTGCCCTGGAGGTGATGAAGAACTCAGGTGACAGGCTGCGCAGGGGGCTCGACGAGCGGGCGTCGGCCCACGGCTTCACCCTGCGCCAGAGTGGCCCCTCGCAGATGCCCCTGGTGTTGTTCGAGGACGACGACCTGTGGCAGAAAAACAATTTCTTCGTGGCCGAGGCGGCCCAGCGCGGTGTCTACCTGCACCCCTGGCACAATATGTTCATCTGCGCGGCGCATACGCAAGAGGTGATTGATGAGGCCTTGCAGCGTACCGAGGGTGCCTTCGCCGCGCTGAAAAAACAGTTCGGGTGACTGTGAGTGTGAAGCCCTTCACAGAAACCGGGTCCAGATTTGCCGCTACATTTCAGCGTTGCTAACGTGGCAACCATGTCCAGTATCCTTTTCGGCCTGATTCTGATCTCCGCCACCCTGCAGACGGCACTGGCAATGTTTGCAGAGGGGCAGCTTGTTGCCATGCCCCTTCTGGCGGTGGTGATTTATGCGGGCTGGCGCTTTATGAAGGGTGGTGTTGGGCAGATCAAGAACAAGGTCTCACCACAATCCGGGGCTGCAGACACCCACGTTCGTCTGTAAACGGCCGGTAACGTCCCCCGCTGGCCAGCCCCGCCCTTTTAAGGCCCGCCGGGAAAACCGATAATCGAGTCCGGCACCATAAAGAAATGACCCCAGCCGGTGGAGTCGTATTGACGAACTAATTCCGGTGTGTTGTCGGCATCGTCATACAATTCGTAACGCATCAGGTAGTTTTCAACCGAGTACTGCCAATACTCGCCAGAGAGCCTGTTTTCATCCTGCACAAAGGGCGGAGTGTACTCCATGGAATTAATCAGATTATCTGCCTGATCGTATTCATAGACTTGAATCACATCGAATGTGCCGTCCCCGTTGCCGTCTTGCAGAACTCTAGACAACCGATTGTCGCTGTCATATTCGTACTTTCGGAGTTCTTCAACGCTGGGTGAAGTTCTTTCGCCACTGCCGCTGGTCCTGCTTATCAGCCTGCCCGCCAGGTCATACATGTAGTCGGAAAAGACCCTGCCATCGAGCGTGCCATCGTCGTTTTCGTCCTCAAAGATTTCTGCCAGTGTTAAATTATTCAATTCATCGTAGGTATATTTCTCGAGAAAATTCGGAATGCCATCACCATCTTCGTCGACATGATGTTCCGTAATATTACCCCTCGAATCATATTGCCAACTTAAGACCAGAGGTGGTTCGTCACCTGCCAACTGGTCAGAGGACGAACGAATGAGATTGTCGTTGCTGTCGTATTCGAAGGTTTTTACAAATCCCGGAACGCCATTGTCCTGTACATTTTTCTCGACACGCCGTAACAGCCCCCGCTCGTCGTACTCGTAGGTATCGTATCGATCCACAGTGCCGTCTTCGGCAACATAGTCTATTCGCGCCAGATTACCGTGAGAGTAGGAGTATCGAGTGACTGAGGACGCGTCCACGGGATCTCCATCGATGTCCCCGACCCACCCTTCCCTGGTCAACGTTGCATTGCCGGCCTGGTCGTAGGTCCAGCTCTCGCTGTAATCGGTGATGCCGTCGCCGTTGTGATCCCACTGCTGGCGCCACAGGTAACCGGGCGGATCAAAATGATGTGAAACGATTTTGTCGGGGATACCGTCGGCATCACCGTCGGATAACTCCTGGCTGACATTACCCCAGTCATTGTACTCGCGGGCCACTATCCGCTCTAATCCCTGCTCGCCGGAGTAGGATTCCCGGGTACGGTTGCCTTCGCTGTCATATTCGTAAAGGGCAGATTGCCCCGGTGCACCTCGATCCTCGGCCAATGGATCCACTTTCTCCCGCTCCGTGGTCATGCCCACCGTTCTGGCACCTATATTCGTTGAAGAATATAATCTGTGCATCGCGGTCGCGGGGGTTACCGGGCCGTGTGCTTCACTGAAGGCCTTCACCTTATTCGCCCTCCAAATCGCATGGAGCAGTGAAGGTTCTGTCAGGAACGATTGCCATTCCTGTACCAGATCGAGGTTGACGTGCTTGAATAATTTGGTGACCCCCTGCCTTATTTCGATGCCGTTGGCAGGATTGGCATCGTGATCCAGGCTCTGGAGTAACACGGAAAGGTTAGCGACTGTGTGGAATGGATTGGTCTCCTGGAGTGTGTCTGTGAAGAACTCGTTGGGGTATGGGCTGCCCTCTCCAGGCCCAGTCGCCCAGGGCTCGTTCTCCAGTGACCAGTCGATCTCTATACCTGTAAGCACTTCAGACCCGGCCAGCTCAAAAACAGTGACCGTTTCCTGACCGATAACCTCCCCGAGTAAGGTGCTGCCAATAGTGAACCGCACCGGCTCACCCCCCTCGTAGTGAAAGCTGCCGTCGATACCGGTTACCCCTCGCTGGGTCGGTGTTTCATAACTTACTCCGGCGACGGCGGCGCCTGCCGCCAGGTAACCCGTTTCTCCCGTAATCCGTTCGAATACCGCAGTGACTGGCGGAACATCCCGGTCGGGATATTCCTCGTCCCACTTGCTCACCACGCTTTCCGGAACGTGGAGGTAACAGTGCTGGAAGTCTGAGCTGGGTGCGCAGGGGCCTTCCCAGCGCACATAACGCCATCCGGGTCTTGGTTCCGCCTTGTAGTTGACGAAATAGTCCCCGGTTACCTCGTTGTCGGTACAGGCGGGATCTTGTGCCTGGAACTCCTCGAGGGTGCAGCCATGACCTGAGTTATTGATATCGACGATATCGCCTTTACCCACAATAACCAATGGGTGCTTGCAGGTCTGTAAAGTGAAAATGAGAACTACAAATATCAGCAATCCCAGTTTCTTCATTTGAATTCACCGTATAAACACCCGCTTGAACATGAATTATTAAAGCTAGCAAAATGGGATCCAGTCGGGGTTGACCTGTATCAGGGAGAGCCCAAAAACCCCAGTCATATAATGGTTATTATTCAGGGAAGCGGGCAGTGCCATGTCCATTTCTGCAACTGACCACCTCATAAATCGCTATTTTTAGTCCAGGTGCTTGGGGGTATCATTTGCCTTGTCAAGATACGAAGAGCCAGAGAGATGAAATCACGCAGAGCGTTCAGAATTGGACTCGTTTTGACCGGTATGGCGGTACCTGCCTTATCCGCTGAGGTAAACCTGCCGCGAGAAGATAGTCACCTGGCAAAGCGAAAGGTGGTTTGCAAGGAAACCAATCGGCCGTCCAGCCTGTTGGCGTTGCTATCGCACTGCAACAGTTCGACCTCCAGGTCAGGTGAGTGATATAAGTGTTGAATGACCTCACGGTCTGAATTTCAGCACCTTGTCGATCAGCTTTCGACAGCGTTCGGCAATATTTCCCCGGTCGTAAGCGGGTTGTCTGGTCGACGGGGCAGCATCTTTTTGCAACTCGCCCGGCTGATCGTCTTTGCTCCCGGTATCGTTTTCAGGGCGCTCCACCTGATTTTTTTCGTGGAGGGCCTTGATTAGCTCCCGATTGCGCCTGGCAAAGTAAATATCTTCTTCCGCCTTCTCCTTGAGCCGAATTTTGTCGCTGAAATCGGACATGAGATGCCGTCCCGCCCTGGCCTCCAATTTACCGTTCGAGATGTTCTCGGTCGACTTTACCACGAATGCGGTGCTTGCCCGAACTGCATAGGCTACACCAGGGAAAAAGCCTCAGGAGGCATATCGCATGGCAATCTCGGTCAACCTGTCGGCCTGCTTCTCCATCCGCAGCAGGGCGCTAAGCACGAGGTCGACCTGGCTCGAGCCAATGGCGCGCTGGTGTGTATCCTTGAGCCCCACCGCCCTGCCCACGTTGTAAAGCAACCAGTTGACCCAGGCACCCTGAATCGCGTCCGAAGCTGCAGGTATCATGTCTTCCACGATTCGTCCGCCGGCATCTATGTAGGCACGCAGGATAGTGGTGAAAGGTCGCGCGTCAAAGTGCGCCGTAATACCGCCCCAGTCCAGTGCCTCCAGTAGCAGTTCGTAGGTCGGGTTCAGGCGACGGGCGGATTCCCAGTCAATCAGCAGCGGCTCTCCCTTCTCATCCCACAGAATGTTTTTGTGATCCAGATCGCCATGGCTGACGACCTGGTGACTTTCGAGCTGCTCCAGCGCGGGGGCGTGTAACGCTACTATGCGCAATATATCGTCCAGCCTGTCCTCGAGAATATCGCTGTAGCGCACATTGCGCTGCCTGGCCAGCTGCACAAGGTCCACCACCCGTTCAGCGGTGACCGGAAAGGCGGGTACGTCCCGCAGTTCGGGCACCTGGATGTCACTGCGATGCATGTGGGCGAGGGTACTGGCGACAGTGATCGCATGGTATTCCTCGATGCCGTTCCTGTGGCAGGCGGTGGCATTTGTCCAGGGATAGACCAGGTATCCGACACCGTCCAGCAAATGCAGGTGTTGCCGATCCAGGTGCAGAGAGTACAGCGAGGGTATTTCGTGGCAGGAAAACTCGTGAGCGGTTATCTCGGTGGCATTTATCTGCTCGACGGTGGCCGCGTCGTTCATATCCATATCGTCCGCCAGTTGCTTGACGGCAAAACAACCGTTCTGGGTCTCCAGCCGCCACATACGGTGGTGAAAACCACCGCTTACCCGGCTCACCGTTCCAGGGGATGTGCCCAGCTCAAGCAGGTCGCAAAGCTGTTCGATATGAACGGGGCTATCAGATAGAGCCTTACTCATCTGCCTGCCGGGCGCGGCGCGCCAGAGCGGTTTTTGCACACATAGATTTCCACCAGTTGGGCTGGGTCAGGCCCAAGACTAACTCATTCGCCAGCCAGGCGCATGATTTCCACTGACTGGACATTCCTCGCTCCAGGGATTTAACTTGACAGTGCTGCGAAACTTTACCCTCTGTTACACCAGCCCTCATGGGGAGTGGATCATGACAATCGAGTACGCACTGGAACATCCCGCCGAGCGAGTCTATGCATTGTTGACGGATAAGACGTTTCTTGCTGAACGGATCGAGGCGGTGGGTGAGGATCCGCCCACCATAAAAATCAGCAAGAAGGGCGGGAAAGTGGAAATCGAGTTACAGCGGGCCGCGAGACGAGACTTGCCCAAGGTGGCGGCAAAACTGATTGGGTCAGTGCAGAATTTCACCATGAAGGAGTCCTGGGAACCCGACGGCGATGGCTGGTCCGGAAGTTACCTGATCGAGTTTGATGGCGTGCCGGGTCATGTCGCCGCTGACTTTGACCTTTATCCCACGGATGACGGCTGTGTCTATAGCATCACCCACAAACCCAGGGTAACCGTTCCGGTTATAGGCAAGACCCTGGAGAAGATTCTGGCGAGCCAGGTTGAGGATGGCTGCGATGCGGAGATCGATTACCTGGTTGAAGCCCTGGGCTGATCACGACTCCTGTCATTTCTCCTGTATTGATCAGCGCCAGTTGAATAAGCGCGTATCGGAGATGTCATTTCCGTCCGCATCCCGAATTGGATTGGGGGGGCAGGATTCCTGGGTCAGCAGCGAAACCGCGACAAGTGCCACCAGACTGCAGATAAAAGCGGGAATCGAGGCGATATAGATGGCATCCCAGGTTTCTCCCTCCACATGGGGCAGAATGAAAAACACCAGCGCGATCCAGCTGATGGCACCGATCAGGATCGAAGCCCTGGCGCCGATGACATTGGCCTTGTTCCATAAAATGCCGCAGACGAAGCTCGAGGCGATAACAGGAAAAGAAATTGCCCCGGCAAACACCAACAGGTTGTAGAGGTTGCCCATGGCCAGCCCGAAAGCAAGGCCCGTGGCGGTAAAACACAGCATGGCAATGCGGGTCGCGAGCAGGTGCTGCCTGTCTGTCGTATCCGGTTTAAGCGCCTTAAGTACGGTGTAGCCGAGCAATGCCCCTGAGGTCAGCACCGTGTCGCCGGCAGTGCTGACGATGGCGGAGCAGGCCGCGACGAAAAACAGTACCGCGATCCATTCCGGTACGTAGTGCTGCACAAACCAGGGGAAGATGTTGTCCAGTTCGGCCTCCGGGAAATCGGCGCGGAGAATGAACACACACATGCCGACGATCACCGGCACCATGCCGAGTATCAGGTAAAGCACGCCGCCGTAGACGAAGCCACGGGTGGCAGAAGTCTCATCCCTGGCGGCCAGCGCCCGGGCGGTTAATACGGAACCCCCAATGTCGCCGATGGCGACGGAAAACCAGGCGGCCAGCATGTAGAAAATTCCCAATATGCCCAGATAACCGCTGAAGCCCGCGGGTTCGCCGTCACTGGTGAGTTCGCTGGTATAAAACAGGCTGAAAGGCGGTGTACCGTCGAGGTTCCCGGCTCTCTCGATGAAGGCCATGGGGCCGCCTACTGCGCCAAAAGCGTAAGGCAATACCGCCAGTAGCACGACGGCCAGAATAATAAAGGCCAGCATGTCAGAGCGTGACAGGGCCCACAGGCCACCGGTCAGGGAAATCGTGAGGATGATGCCGGCGCCCAGAAGGCTGGCGCTCACCAGGCCCAGGCCGGTTACCAGGTTGATCAGCACACCGAGGGACAGCAGTTGTGCAGAAATCCATGACACATAGGCCAGCAGCTGCACGGTCAGACCGGCCATGCCAATCTGCCGGTTATAGCGGGCATTGAAGAAATCGATAGAGGTCATGAACCGGGACCGGCGCATAACCCCCACCAGGAAGAAGCCGGAAAATAGCAGGGTGAGTACCGGTGACCAGGGATCCCAGACGATCGCCTGGAAACCGCCGACGTAGGCTTCCTTGGCCCCCCCGAGTATTACGGCGCCTCCCAGCCAGGTGGCAACCACCGAGCCGGTTACAAAGGGCGTTGAAAGACTGTGGCCTGCGAGAATAAAGTCCTCGCTGGATTTTGCCCTGCGGGAATAGAACAGGCCGAGACCGATGATGGTGAGGAAATAGAAAGCGAGCGTGGCAAGAATCAGGCTGGAGCTGTCGTTGTCCATCATTTGCTCTTCAGGATTATTCGATATAACCCCTATGATGGAGCACGATCACCATCAAAGGCCAGCCTGGAAGCGCGATTGAGGGCGCTAGCGCTCCTGGCTACGCCAGTTTTTCACCAATTTATTGACGTCTATATCCCCGCCATCGCTGCGCCACCGGGCCGAGTAGTCAATGTCAGTGGAATTTGGCGGCGGATCCGGCAGATCCACCCTGAAACGTACCGGCATGGGTACGGCTTCACCCAGGGCGATCGCCTCTCCCTTCGACAATGATGTGAGTGCGGCAAACGTGCCGCGGGAGGCATCCGGCACCATCGAGCGTACGTACTCCTGGTCATCCGGATTGGAGATACGCAGACAGATAAAAGAACTGCACTGAGCCAGTACCGTCTCTGATACGTCGTGTGGCCGCTGGCTGACGACACAAAGACCCACGCCGTATTTCCGTCCGTTTTTGGAAATCCGCTCCATGGAACGCCGCGCTTCCCGGAAACGCGCGATATCCTCGCGAGGGATATACTCGTGCGCCTCCTCGCAGATCAGGAAAATTGGAAACTCCGTGCAGCGGGGGTTCCAGAAGTTGAACTCGTAGGCCAGGCGACCGATCTGCGCAGCGACCATGGGAACAACATCATAGGACACCGTACT
>JAACFI010000298.1 GCA_009937575.1 Haliea sp. | reverse complement strand
CTTCCAGCGAGGACGAGCAGTGGGATGCGCCCTTTGCCACCCGGGAGAACATGGAGCGGTTCTACACCCACCTGGAGCAGACCCTGACAGAGATCGAATTCCTCGACCCGGCGGCGCCGAGGCAGTTGATGTCGCGACTGCGTCGACTTTACAGTCGAGTGCGCCTCGATGAGATGGAACTGAATATTCTGCGGGGCATACTCACCGAGACCCAGAAATGGGTGGCGCGGGGTCGCCAGTCCGGAAACTGACCGTTTCTTGTCAAATTACCTGACAAAAATACTCGGTCTTATAGTTGACCATTTTAGTCGGATATTGCATACTGCTCCCATCTGTTAACAGGGTAGAACTATGCGACTGACAACTAAGGGAAGATACGCGGTAACCGCTATGCTGGACCTCGCACTGCACGGTGGAAACGGTCCGGTGAGCCTCGCGGATATTTCGGGAAGGCAGGATATCTCTTTGTCCTACCTGGAGCAACTGTTTGCCAAGCTCCGGCGCAATGACCTGGTGCACAGTGTGCGCGGCCCCGGCGGTGGTTACAAACTGAGTCGGGAAGGCCATGAAATCTTCGTGGCCGAGATCATCGACGCGGTTAACGAGGCGGTTGACGCCACCGGCTGCGGTGGCACCAGCAACTGCCAGCAGGGTGAGGTGTGCCTGACGCACCACCTGTGGTGTGATCTCAGTGACCAGATCCACAATTTCCTCAGCCAGATCAGCCTGACCACCCTGGTGGAACGGCGTGAGGTTCAACACATATCGGCGCGCCAGGACGCGCGCAGTGCCCAGGAAGAGGCGCTGTCCCTGACCGAGGTCTGACAGGGTTAACGGAGTAATCAGCTGTATGCAAAAACCGATTTATTTTGACTATCTGGCCACCACCCCGGTCGATCCCCGGGTGGTTGAGAAGATGGTGCACTGCCTGTCCATGGACGGCAACTTCGGCAATCCCGCGTCGCGTTCCCACCTGTTCGGGTGGAAGGCGGAAGAAGCCGTTGAGAATGCCCGCCGCCAGGTGGCGGACCTGATCAAGGCCGACCCGCGGGAGATCGTCTGGACTTCCGGCGCCACCGAGTCCGACAACCTGGCCATCAAGGGTGTTGCCCACTTCTACCAGAAGAAGGGCAAGCACATCGTCACCTCCAAGATCGAGCACAAGGCGGTGCTGGATACCTGCCGCCAGCTCGAGCGAGAGGGCTTCGAGGTCACCTACCTGGACCCGGACAGTCGGGGTCTGATCACGCCCGAAGCGGTGGCGGGCGCCCTGCGCGGTGACACCATCCTGGTGAGTATCATGCATGCCAACAACGAGATCGGCACGATCAATGATATTGCCGGTATCGGTGAAGTCACCCGCAATGCGGGTGTGCTGTTTCACGTGGATGCGGCACAGAGTGCCGGTAAGATTGAGATAGACATGGAGCAGATGAAGGTGGACCTGCTGTCCATGTCAGGACACAAGATGTACGGCCCCAAGGGTGTCGGCGCCCTGTTCGTGCGGCGCAAGCCCCGGGTGCGCCTGGAAGCGCAGATGCACGGTGGCGGCCACGAGCGCGGGATGCGCTCAGGCACCCTGGCCACCCACCAGATCGTGGGTATGGGCGAGGCGGCACACATCGCCAAGGAATCCATGGCGGAAGAAGCCGAGCGGCTCAGTGGTCTTCGGCAGCGCTTCTGGGACGGGATCAAGGATATTGAGGAAGTGCACGTCAACGGTGATATGGACCAGCGACTGCCCGGTGCGATCAATGTCAGCATCGCCTTCGTTGAGGGTGAATCGCTGATCATGTCGCTGAAGGACCTGGCGATTTCCAGCGGTTCGGCCTGCACCTCGGCCAGCCTGGAACCCTCCTACGTGTTGCGTGCCCTGGGCCTGAACGACGAACTGGCACACAGTTCCCTGAGGTTCAGCTTCGGCCGCTTCACCACCGAAGAGGATGTGGATGTGGCGATCGAGCAATTGCGCAGCGCGGTGGACAAACTGCGAGAGCTGTCGCCACTGTGGGATATGTACAAGGACGGCGTCGACCTCGATGCCATCGAGTGGGCGGCACACTAGGAATTGATGCGGAGGAACTGAATCATGGCTTACAGCGACAAGGTACTGGATCACTACGAAAACCCGCGCAACGTGGGCAAATTGGACGCGGCCGACGAGACTGTCGGCACCGGTATGGTGGGGGCACCCGCCTGTGGTGACGTGATGCGCCTGCAGATCAAGGTCAACGACGACGGCGTGATCGAGGACGCCAAGTTCAAGACCTATGGCTGCGGTTCGGCCATTGCATCCAGCTCGCTGCTGACCGAGTGGGTCAAGGGCAAGAACCTGGACGAGGCCGAACAGATCAAGAACACGGAGATCGCCGAGGAACTGGCGTTGCCTCCGGTGAAGATTCACTGCTCGGTGCTGGCGGAGGACGCCATCAAGGCGGCGGTGAAGGATCTGCGGGACAAGCGGGGCGAGGCCTGATATGGCAGTCACCCTTACTGAAGCCGCAGCCCGGCACGTGGCAGGCCAGCTGGCCAGTCGCGGCAAGGGGCTGGGCATACGCCTGGGGATAACCACCTCAGGCTGCTCCGGCATGGCCTATGTGCTGGAGTTCGTCGATGAACCGGCCCCCGAGGACCAGGTGTTCGAGGATCACGGCGTCAAGGTGTTTATCGACCCGAAGAGCATGTCCTACCTGGATGGCACGGAACTGGATTTTGTTCGCGAGGGCCTCAACGAGGGTCTGCAGTTCCGCAATCCCAATGTGTCGGCAGAGTGTGGCTGCGGGGAAAGTTTCACCGTATAACCCTGGCGGTGTGACTCGCGCAGCATGGCATTTCCCGACTTCAAGCAAAACTACTTTGAATTGTTCAGCCTGCCCGTGCAGTTCGCTGTAGACAGCGCACTGCTGGGAGAACACTACCGGCAGTTGCAGCAGGAATTACATCCCGACCGTTACGCCAGTGCACCGGCCCAGCAGCAGCGGGTTGCGGTGCAGTATTCCGCCCTGGTCAACCAGGCCTATGCCACCCTGAACAAACCCCTGGCGCGGGCCCTGTACCTGCTGGAACTTGCGGGTATGAGCCAGGAACAGATCTCCGCCGAACCGGTGGATGGCGGTTTTCTGATCGAGCAGATGGAATTGCGGGAAAAACTGGAATCCCTCCACGACCTGGTCGACCCCGACACGGTCCTGGACCACCTGGTCACCGAAATCAGCGCTGATATCAGGGCGCACCAGGCGGAATTTGCTACCAGCTATGCCGCTGGCGATCTCGACGCGGCGGCCAGCGCCTGCGTGAAA
Source organism: Haliea sp. (assembly GCA_009937575.1). Lineage (GTDB taxonomy): Bacteria > Pseudomonadota > Gammaproteobacteria > Pseudomonadales > Halieaceae > JAACFI01. The sequence goes on along the minus strand of JAACFI010000298.1, from coordinate 2,888 downwards.
ATGCAGTACCTGGAAAAACTGCTGCTGGAAGCGGAGCAGATAGAGTCCGAACTGATGGATAAGGTGTAATGGCTTTATTACAGATAGCCGAGCCCGGACAGTCTCCCGTCCCGCACCAGGTGAAACTTGCTGTGGGGATAGACCTGGGCACTACCAATTCCCTGGTTGCCAGCGTGCGCGGCGGCCGCGCCACGGTGCTGCCGGATGAACAGGGCTCGGCCATGTTGCCCTCGGTGGTCAACTACAGCCAGGCGGAAGCGTCCCGGGTAGGGCGTGCAGCCCAGGCCCTGGCAGCGGAGCATCCGGCGGACACATTGGTATCGGTGAAGCGCTTTATGGGCCGCGGCCGCGACGATGCCGCCGGGGACGCCGCCCGTGCATACTACCACCTGGCCGATGACGATACCGGCATGGTGCGTTTTATTACCAGCGTCGGGGAGATCAGTCCGGTAGAAGCTTCTGCGGAAATCCTCAAGGTATTACACAGGCGGGCGGTTGATACCCTGGGCAATGAGCTGGACGGTGCAGTGATCACGGTGCCCGCCTACTTCGATGAAGCCCAGCGCCAGGCGACCAAGGACGCCGCCACCCTGGCAGGTCTCAAGGTCCTGCGCTTGCTCAACGAACCGACTGCAGCGGCAGTGGCCTACGGCCTGGATTCGGCGGAGCAGGGAGTGATTGCCGTCTACGACCTGGGTGGCGGGACCTTCGATATCTCAATCCTGCGTCTGCACCGGGGAGTATTCGAGGTGCTGGCCACCGGCGGTGATACCGCCCTGGGGGGCGACGATTTTGATGCGGCCATTGCCGACTGGGTGTTACAGCAATTGGCTGCGCCAGAACTCGCGCCGGGGAACTACCGCCAACTGCAGACCCGAGCCCGCAGTGCCAAGGAACAACTCTCAACCAACGACAGCACCAGTATTTCCCTGCAGGGCCTGTTGCCCGAGGGCGGTGCAATCGATTTGACCCGGGCGGAATTTGAGTCGCTGATCCAGCCCCTGGTAAAGCAGACCCTGCGGGCCTGTCGCCGCTGCCTGCGGGATGCCGAGCTGGCCGATACCGTGGACAATGTGGTGATGGTGGGCGGATCTACCCGCGTACCCATGGTTCGCGAGGCGGTGGGAGAATTTTTCCAGCGTGAACCGCTGTTGGATATCGACCCCGACCAGGTGGTGGCGGTGGGCGCCGCTATCCAGGCGGATATCCTGGTGGGCAACCGTCCCGAGGGTGACCTGCTGTTACTGGATGTCATCCCCCTGTCCCTGGGATTGGAGACCATGGGCGGGCTGGTGGAAAAAATCATTCCCCGCAACACCACCATCCCGGTAACCCGCGCCCAGGAGTTCACCACTTTCAAGGACGGCCAGACTGCCCTGGCAGTGCATATCGTCCAGGGCGAGCGGGAACTGGTGAGCGATTCCCGCTCCCTGGCCCGTTTCGAGCTGCGCGGCATCCCCCCCATGGTGGCCGGCGCGGCCCGCATCCTGGTGACTTTCCAGGTGGATGCCGACGGCCTGCTCAATGTTGCTGCCCGGGAGGAGACCACCGGCGTGGAAAGCTCGGTCACGGTGAAACCCTCCTTCGGTCTGAGCGACGGTGAGATAAGCGGCATGCTGCAGGCCTCCTTCAGCCACGCCGAGGAGGATAAGCAGGCGCGCCAGCGGGCGGAGCATCGCCTGGAGGCGCAGCAGTTGCTGGAAGGCCTGGAGGCGGCGCTGGCGGCGGATGGCGACGAGTTGCTGTCGCCGGATGAATGTGCGGAACTGCACGGGCTTATGCAACAGTTGCGCCTCGCGATGGAGGGTCAGGATGTCAGCACCCTGAAGGCGGGGACGGAACAGCTGGGTAAGGCCAGCGAGGACTTCGCCGCCCGCCGCATGGACAAGAGTATTCGCCAGGCACTGGCGGGGGTGTCGCTGGACGCCCTGGATGACGAGGTTAGCGAATGACACGGATAGTGGTATTACCCAACGAGAATCTGTGTCCCGATGGCGCGGTGATCGAGGCGGAGCCGGGGGAGAGTATCTGCCGGGCGCTGCTGCGCAACCATATCGAGATCGAGCACGCCTGTGAAATGTCCTGTGCCTGCACCACCTGCCACGTGATCGTCCGCGAGGGCTATGACTTGGAGCCGGACTCGCGCCTGAGTTGCCAGGCGATCGTGGATGACGAGGATCTGGTGGTGGAAATTCCCCGCTATACTATCAACATGGTGTCGGAGCGGCACTAGGGGTTGGATCATGCGCTGGACTGATATCACTGACATTGCTATCGAGCTCTACGAGGCCCACCCGGATGTGGACCCGCTGACGCTCAACTTCGTTGACCTGCGGGACTGGGTCCTTGCCCTCCCGGATTTCGACGACGACCCGAACCACTGTGGTGAGAAAATCCTCGAGGCTATCCAGGCGGCCTGGATCGAGGAGCTCGACTAACCTTCCCTTGCTTCGTTTTGGGCAGCCCTTTGGGCTGCTGCGTCGCTTGATGGGCTGAGGTTTCCGTTTTCTACATTACGGGCACCATGCGGCGCGCTTGGCGCTTTACTTCTTTACTGGCGGGACTAGTGGGGCACATGGCATTGGACAGTTGGGGGCATTGCCCATTGTGCCATCGAGTTACGTAGTAACCGGCGCGGGGTCCACGTGCAGTGGGCCACTAAGAGAATTTTGGTTTCGCGCCGGAGCCCCTCCAAGTCCGAAAGCCGAAAACCTCAGCCCACCAATCGACGCGACCTCTGTAGCCAACCCCGCAGGCACTCCAAGGAATACAAGAATCGAAGGGGAATGCCCGGAGTTGGCACACCGCGTTGATTTGTGCGGGGGATTTTTCATTGCGGACTTGGAGGGGCTCCGGTGCGAAATGTCTCCGTCTTAGAGGCAACTACC
>JAACFI010000297.1 GCA_009937575.1 Haliea sp. | reverse complement strand
CCTACGATCAATCCAGTGCCCTTTGATGAGTACGCCGATGTTATTGCCAGCTCAAAGGTGGCGGCTGTCGAGACGGCGGGCCGTAACCCGGAGCAATACATCCCGAAGTTCAAGCAGGGGGGGTTGGTCTGTATCCACAAGGCGGTGTCCGTGCGCCACGCCCTGACCGCGCAGCGTATCGGAGTGGATATAGTCAGCATCGATGGCTTCGAGTGCGCGGGGCACCCGGGCGAGGACGATGTCTCCAATATGGTGCTGGTGCCAGCCGCAAGCCGGCAACTGGATATCCCGGTGTTAGCGTCGGGTGGATTTGGCAATGGGCAGGGTCTTGTCGCGGCCCTGGCGCTCGGGGCCGAAGGCATCAATATGGGTACACGGTTTGTTGCGACCCGGGAAGCCCCTGTCCACGACAATATCAAGCGCGCCTATGTCGAGTCGTCTGAGCGGGATACCCGCTTGCTCTATCGGCCCCTGCGCAATACGGCGCGGTTTTTGAAGAACGAGGTAACCGAAGCTGTCCTGCAGATAGAGCGAGATAAAGGCCAGGATTTACAGTTTGAAGATGTCCGCGAACTGGTGGCAGGGCCGCGACAGCGAGAGGCCTGGCTGGAAGGCAACAAAGATCGTGGAGTGATTACCACTGGTATGGTGGTTGGCCTGATCGACGATATTCCCAGCTGTAGTGAGCTGGTGGTGCGCATTGTTGCCGAGGCGGCTGAAATAGTCGAGCGCGGCCTGCCGGGTAAATTAGCCGGGTAGATAGCCTAGTGCTTATGCGGTTCAAACAGGGGGAGGTAAATTTCGTCTTGTTGTTCGAATACCACCTGGACCGGCATGCCGATGGACACCGCCTCGGGATCGATGTTGACGATCTCAGTGCTCAGTCGCAGGCCCGGTTGTTCGTCGAGTTCCACGGCGGCGAACACATAGGGCACGGGCAGGTCTGGCACCCAGGGCATATGGTTGACGGTATAGGACACCACCGTGGCCTTACCTGACACGGCTACAGGGGCGACGTCCCTGCTGTGACAGGAGGGACACATGGGCACGGGGGGGTGAGCGTACCGCTGGCAGGCCTGGCACTGGTTGATCATCAGGCAGCCTGACTTGCCCCCCGTCCAGAATGCCTCGGTGTGCGGCTCAACGTCGGGTAGTGTTCTTGGTACGGATGTTCCCACTGTTTCACTCTTCCTCGGAATTCTGTTGCCTGCCTTCGCCAGGATGCACGGGAGGTTCAGGCGGCCCGGAAATCGATGACCTTGATTTCCAGATACTCGTTCAGGCCTTCTTCGCCGTATTCGCGGCCGATGCCGGACCGTTTATACCCTCCAAAGGGTACGCTGGGATTCAGCCGGCCGCCACCCCCGTTGATCAGCACACCGCCGGTGCGCATCTGCATGGCGATGCGGTAGGCTCTGCCGGGGTCCTGTGAGAAGACACCGCCGCTCAGGCCATATTGCGAGTCGTTTGCGATAGCAATTGCTTCTTCTTCGGTATCAAAGCCGATGACGCAGACTACCGGGCCGAAAATTTCCTCCTGGGCAATCGCAGTGCTGTTGCTGGGGCAGTCGAAAATCGTAGGCTCGACAAAAAAGCCGCGATCCATTCCTGGTGGGATGTTGCCGCCGTAGACCAGCGAATTGCCATCGGTCTTGCCCTGCTCGATATAGGCTAGCACCCGTTCGCGCTGTGCGGCGCTGATCAGTGGCCCCATGCCGGTATCGGGGTCGGCGGGGTCGCCCAGTTTTACCTGGCTTGCCATCGCCTTGAGCATCTCAATGTACTGATCCTTGATGGCGTTGTGCACCAGTTGCCGGGTTTGCAGCACGCAGCCCTGGCCGCACTGGTTGGTGAAGTTGACCACACCGGCGAAGGACGCCTGCTCCAGGTCAGCGTCTTCGCACACGATCATGGCGGATTTGCCGCCCAGTTCGAGGGCAACTCGCTTAAGAGAGGGTGCTCCCTGGGCCTGGATCATTGCGCCGACCTTGTCCGACCCCGTGAAGGATATTTGGTCCACCCTGGGGTCCGTGGTCAGTTTTTCGCCCACATCTACGCCGCCAGTGACAATACTGAAGACGCCCGGGGGGATTCCCACCTCGTTTGCGATGTCGCCCAGAATCATCGCTTCGAGAGGCGTCTGGGGCGCCGGCTTGAGAATAAACGTGCAGCCAGACGCCAGGGCGGGACCCAGTTTGGCCAGGTTCAGGAAAAAAGGGTAGTTGTAGGCGGTAATGCCCACGGACACACCGAGTGGCTCGTACACCTTGACGGTGCTGCCGAGGGTTTCGCCGCCCGTGGCCCAGTTGGTGTGTGCCGAGACGGAGCTGGGTATGATGAATTCGCGGCGTTGAATCTGGTCGATATAGTACTGCAGGCCGTCCAGGGCCATATCGAACTGCATGATAGTGGCGACGGGGATTATGGACCCGGCTTCCGCTACGCAGAGCTGGACAATCTCGTCTTTCCTGGCAACCAGGGCATCGTGGAATTGCTGCAGAATCACAGCGCGCTCGCGCCACTCCATCTTCGGCCAGGGGCCGTGGTCGAACGCTTCCCTGGCAGCGGAAATGGCGGCGTCGGCGTCGGCGGCTGTTCCAACCGGTACCTCGCCAATGGCTTCCTCGGTGGCGGGGTTAATCACAGTATAGGCTTCGCTACCCTTGGGCTTCACCCAGCTTCCACCAATGTACAGTGATTCGTAGTGTGTTCTGAGTGGCATTCTTCGTTTCCTGTGTGGGTGCGTTGACAGCGATCCCTATGATAATTAAACTTTACATTAGTGTATAGTATAATTCCCGCTTTGACGGGTGTTTTTTTGGCCGGAATTGGAGCCAGGCAATGAAGATTGTAGTGGATTGCGATAAATGCCAGGGACATGCCATGTGTGCCTCCCAGGCGCCGGAAGTCTATGAGTTGGACGATACCGGTTATAACAGCATGGGTGAGTTCACTGTCGTCGAGGGGCAGGAGGAGGCCGCCAGGCTTGGCGCTTCCTGGTGTCCTGAGGGCGCTATTACCGTGATAGAGTAACGCGGTATGAGAACGATTTACAGTGAGCAGCACCGCCTGCGGGATGCCAGGACCGAGCTCTACGGGGGAGAACTGGTGCAGCCCTTCGAAAAGCCGTCAAGAGCAGAGACCGTGCTCAGGGTGGTTCGGGAGTCGAACCTCGGCGAAATTTCAGCCCCGGAGGCGTTTTCGCTGGAACCGGTATTGGCGGTGCACGACGCCGACTACATCGCTTTTCTTGAGACCGCCTGGCAGGAGTGGCAGGACGCGGGCTACGCGGGGGAGGTGATCCCCAGTGTCTGGCCGGCCAGGCGTATGCAGTCCCGGGTGCCCCGGTTTATCGATGGCAAGGTCGGCTACTACGCCATGGCGGCGGAAACATCGATCTCTGAGGGTACCTGGGCGGCGGCACTGTCGTCCAAGGACGTGGCGCTCACTGGCGCAAAAGCCCTGCTGGAGGGGGAGCGCGGTGTATTCTCCCTCTGCCGCCCTCCCGGTCACCACGCAGCGCTGGATATGTATGGCGGCTATTGTTTCCTGAATAATGCGGCCATCGCGGCACAATACCTGCGCGATCAGGGCGCCGAGCGGGTTGCCATTCTCGATATCGATTTTCATCACGGTAACGGTACCCAGGATATCTTCTACGCGCGCGACGATGTGCTGTTTTGTTCCCTGCATGGGGATCCCGAGGATGCCTTCCCGCATTTTCTAGGTTATGCTGATGAGACCGGCTCGGGGCCGGGCACCGGTTTCAACCGCAACTATCCCATGCCGCCGGGAACGCCATTTAAGCAATGGCAGGCGGCCCTGGCCGATGCTTTGGCCCGGGTGGACGAATTCTCACCCCAGTACCTGGTTGTCTCCCTGGGCGTGGATGCCTTTGAGAATGACCCGATCAGTTTCTTCAAGCTGACCTCAGCCGATTTCCTGACGACCGGCGAGATGATCGGCGAGCTCGGTATTCCGACTCTGTTTGCTATGGAGGGTGGCTATGACGTCGACGAAGTGGGTGTCAATGTGGTCAATGTTCTGAAGGGTTATGAGGTCTAGCCGGGTTTCGGACTGCTATGTAAAAGACCTGACAGAAATACCGTGAAAGGCCTGATGTCCTGATCGACACTGGCGCTTTCCAGTGCAGCCATGTATTCCGCTCTCTTGTCGACCGGGATGATGGTCCATGGATAGCCGCCTGAGGCCATCATGGTGTTCATGAGGAAGCGTCCGATTCTGCCGTTACCGTCCATATAAGGGTGGATATAGACGAAGAAAAAATGTCCCAGGACAACACGGGCAGATGCTTCCGGCTCCTTTCCAAGTAAATCAAAGAATGCTGGCATAAGGTCACGTACGGCTTCCTTACTGGGCGGTACGTGCTTGGAGCGTCTGATGTATACAGGGCTGTTCCTGTAACCTGCGAGGTCGCCAGCACGCAAAATGCCGGCTGTGACACTTGGGGCAAAGAGTTCCCGGTACCAGGGGCCATGATCACGGCTTATTATCTGTCCGGCGTTATCTCCATTCAGAATTTTCTCAATGCTGTCTTCTACCGCCTGAAAAGCTTGCCAGTACCCCCGCGCTGCCAGCGCATCGCGGTGGTTACGGTCTTCTTCATGGGTGTCAGGATTCCAATTGCCACTGCGAACACGCTCTATCAATTCAAGGCTGACCCGGTAGCCTTCGATAGATAGGGAGTGATAAGCGTCTGAAGCATAGAGCCCCGCGATTTTCTTTGCGTAGGCTTTTTTGTCTTCGGGAATGCCCGGTGCTGGTGGAAAGTTCTCAAGGACGACTTCACGCATGTCCTGCCACATGAGACTCATACGGCCTACATAGGGTGAGGGCTCTCTTTTGGTAAAGCGTATCGGGCTGGGGGTTTCGAATGGATCATTCTCTCGAATGGTATAACCAGCGGCTTTCATTGTTTCAATAATATTGTCGGCTATGCCGTCTCTGCCGATATTTCGAAAGGCTCCGCCGAGCCTGCCCGCTATGGTGCTATGCCCGCCCTCTAGAAGGCGTTCAAGCAATTCGGATGCGTCGCCTACCATTGCCAGAGCGGCGCGCAGGTCGGTCGGATTTTGCCGGTAATTTGCTGGTGCATAGGCAATCAGGGCCGCTGGCAAGGAAAACAGGCGTAAGCCGTTTTTCATATCTGTATCGCCCTTGCGGGGTAAATCGGCACGTACATCCAGTAATGACGTCTTATGGGGCAGATTCGTGACGTTGTTTGTTTCCTTTTTTGTCCTGACGAGAAGCTGCCCGGGGACAGTCATGTTTCCAGTATGGAGTGCCAATGATTGTTCCGGTGATAAACACCAACCTTCACCAAAGCGGCTCTCAAGATACGAGGCGCAAAACCCCCAGAAGGAGGCATACCAAGAGGTGCTCTCCCCGGAGGTTTCATCTGGACGGGAAGGGATGTACCAGCCTTTTATGACTTCCTGCAAGAAGCCATTTTTCATCAGCCTTTCGCGATGGGTTCGGCTGAGATTGCGTGACCTGATGGCGACGGTCCCGCTATCTTGCAGTTTTTTCAGGGCCCCTAAAGACTCTGCCAGTTTTTCAGAT
>JAACFI010000042.1 GCA_009937575.1 Haliea sp. | reverse complement strand
AGTCCGAAAGCCGAAACCTCACCCCACCAATCAACGCGGACTCCGTAGCCAACTCCACAGGAAGTCCAAGGTTGCTGGGATCGAAGGGAACTGCCGGAGGATGGAACACCGCGTTGGTTTGTGCGGGGGATTTTTCATTGCGGACTTGTCGAGGCTCCGGTGCGAAATGTCTCTCCCTTAGAGGCAACTACCCCTGCACCCGGTAACGGCTACCAAGGCTATAAAGCAGTACTCTCACCCGGGAACCAGGTTCAACGACTGCCCTCTGACACCCGCCCCTAAAGAAGTAAAGCGCCCCACGCACCGCATGGTGCTCCAATGTAGCAAGGGAAAATCCCCCGCGCAAAGCGACGCAGGCGGCCCAACGGGCCGCCAAAAAAAACTAGAGCAATTCTAGAGGCTCTTCTTGTAACGCCGCCAACTGCTCGCGCAATTCGAGGATATGTTCCGCCCAATAGCGCTCAGTGTTGAACCAGGTGAAACTGCGGGGAAAAGCCGGGTCCTCCCAGCGGCGGGCCAGCCAGGCCGCGTAGTTGGTGAGGCGGAGAGTGCGCAGGGCTTCGACCCAGCGCAGTTGGCGGGGGTCAAAGTCGCAGAATTCCGAGTAGCCCTCGATCAGCTCCGACAGTTGCAGCTGGCGATCATGGCGCTCGCCGTTGAGGAACATCCACAGGTCCTGGATTGCAGGTGCCGTGCAACAGTCATCCAGGTCCACGAAGTGAGCCACGTCGTCCCGCCACAGGATGTTGCCGACGTGACAATCCCCGTGCACTCGAATCAGGTCTGCAGTTCCCACCTCAGAGTAGATATTCGTGACCGCCCCCAGCAAATCAGCCGTGAGTGACTCATAGGCAGGCTGGAGTTCCCTTGGGATGAAGTTTTCCAACAGGTATTCCCTGGCTTCCGCCAGCATGCGTTCCACCGATATCGCCAGGCGGTGGCTGAAACTCTCTGCCCGCCCCAGGGCGTGGATGCGGCCCAGAGTGCGACCGAGGACCAGCAGGTTGTCCAGGTTATCCAGCTCCGGCGGGTAACCGCCGCGGCGTGGGAACAGGGCGAAGGGGAAGCCCTGATACTGGTGCAGGCTATAGCCGGCGTCGTCCACCAGCGGAGCCACCACCGAGATTTCCGCTTCCTGCAGGTCCAGGCTGAACTGGTGTTCCTCCAGAATCTGGGCCTCGGACCAGCGCCCCGGGCGGTAGAACTTGGCGATCAGGGGCTCCCCCTCCTCGATCCCCACCTGGTAGACCCGATTCTCGTAACTGTTGAGTGCCAGCAGCCGCGCATCGCTCAGGTAACCGATCGACTCAACCGCGTCTATGACCAGGTCCGGGGTGAGGGCGTCGTAGGGGTGCTGGTTCATCAGCCGTCCTCGGCTTCCATCAACAGGGCGGCGCTCTTCACCTGGGCAAACACCGCGTCTCCGACCTTCAACTGTAAGTGGTGCGCGGACTTGCGGGTGATTCTCGCCAGCAGGTGCTGGGAGCCCAGAGCCAGGCGCAGCATGACCCGGGCCTCGCCACTGTCATGCATGTCCACCAGGGTAACGGGCAGGATATTGAGTATGCTGCTGTCCCTGGGTCGTTGCCGGCAGATGCTGACATCTCTCGCTGGAATGCGCAGCCTGCGCCGCTGGCCAGGTGCCCGGTCCAGGTGGCTGACAAACAGGGGGTGGCCTTCCAGGTCCAGTTCCGTCAGGCCGAACTCGGGGTCGTGTTGGCTGATGCTGCACAGGGTAATGGCGGCGGCCTGTTCTTCCTGCGACAGCCGGGTGTCCAGTCGGCTGCAAAGATCGAGGGTGGAGCCCTGCCCGGTCACCCGGCCTCCCTCCAGCAACAGCAATTGATCCGCCAGCTGGCTGACCTCCTCGATGTTGTGGCTGACATAAATCATCGGCAGGCCGAGCTCGTCCTCCAGGCGTTGCAGGTAGCCCAGGCAGTGTTGCCCGGCGGCGTGATCCAGGTTGGCCAGTGGCTCGTCAAGCAGCAGCAGGTGTGGTCCGTTGACCAGCGCGCGCCCGATGGCCACCCGCTGTTGCTGCCCGGCGGAAAGCTGGTCCGGGTGATGATCCAGCAGTTCTTCCAGGTCCAGCCATGCCGTCACCTGCTCGAGACCTGGGCCATTCCCCGGATGATGCCGTCGCCGGGCGTACTCCAGGTTTCCCCGTACTGTCAGGTGAGGAAACAGGCGGGCATCCTGGAATACGTAACCTGTCCCGCGTTGCCAGGGTGGGGTGAATCGCCCCCCCTCCTGCCAGGTCTGGTCGCGAAAACGGATATGCCCCCCCGGTGCCGCGCGGCGCAGGCCTGCTATGCAGTCCAGCAGGCTGGTCTTGCCGCTGCCACTGGGCCCGTAGATGGCAGTGATCCCCCGGGCGGCGAGTTCGCAGTTCAGCTCGAGTTGGAAGCCGTGTTCGCCCTGGTAGCAGATATTCAGACTCAGTCCGTTCATGTGCGCAACCGCCAGGAAGCGGGCCGGTCGAGCCGGTAGATACAGAACAGCAAGACTGCAGAAAAGGCCACCAGCCCGCCGGCCAGGCGATGGGCCTCGGCAAACTGCAGGGACTCCACATAGTCGTAGAGAGCGATCGAAAGCACCTGGGTTTCCCCGGGGATGTTGCCGCCAATCATCAATACGACACCGAATTCTCCCACCGTATGGGCGAAGCCCAGGCTCGCGGCAATGACAAAACTCCTGCGACTGAGGGGGACGACCACCGAACGAAACTGGTCGCTGGGAGAGGCCCCCAGGGTCGCCGCGGCCTGTAACATACCCTGAGGCACTCGCTGGAAGGCGGCCTGCAGGGGCTGGACCACGAAAGGCAGTGAGTACACAACCGAGCCGATCACCAGAGCGCTGAAACTGAAAGCCAGCTGGCTGCCTGTCAGCCAGTGCCAGAAAGTTCCCAGGGCTGTGTCCGGGGCAAACAGGATCAGCAGGTAGAAACCGAGCACGGTGGGCGGCAGGATCAGGGGCATGGCAACCAGGGCCTCGATCATGGCCGACAGGCTGCCCTGCCGGCGTGCCAGCCACCAGGCAAGGGGTGTACCCACGATAAGCAGTATCACGGTAGTGCTGGTGGCCAGCGCGATGGTCAGGTAGATCGCATCCAGCTCGGCGGTGCTCAGGGGCAAGGCTCGTAACCCGCGTTTTGGATCAAAGCCCGCACGGTATCACTTCTGATCCAGTTCAGGTAGGCGTCGGCCGCCGCGGAGGGGCGCAACAGGACAGCGTGCTGTTCAATGGGCTGGTGCCACTCCCGTGGTATAGATTCGCCATCCGGAGCCAGCGACCGCGGTACCAGGGCCAGGTCGACACCCCCGCTGTGCCAGAACTGGTAGGCCTGTACCACGTTGCTTCCTCTCACCAGTTTGCGTCCGCCGGCGCTGGCGAAATCCGGCCTGGCCAACACCTCCTCAGCCGCCCGACCATAGGGTGCGGTTTTCGGGTTGGCGATGGCCAGGCTCAGGCTGGCATCAGCCAGGAGCTGCAGGCCCTGTGAACTGCCTGTCAGCACCAGGCGCCCGCGGGCATAGCAGAAAGGTGCTTCGGGTGTATCCTCGAGCCTGGCTGGAGTCGCCCGATCAGCGGCAAAAAGTATGTCGAAGGGAGCGCCATGGGTGATCTGGCTGTAGAGCACCCCGGTGGATGCGCTGCTCAGGACCACCTGCTCACCCGTCCTGGCGCTGAATTCTGTGCTGATCTGTTCCAGGGTGTGTCTGAAGTTGGCGGCTACCGCCACCCGCAGGGGGCTCCCGGCCCAGCCAGGTGAGGCGAGTAGAAGCAGCAGAAGAGCGGTGTAACGCATGCGGGGTCCAGCTTACAAGAGTTTATCCGGCAGGTGCCGGGGTGCGAGCCAGGCACCAGATTTCGACACGGACGGCGCCGGCAGTCTGCAGCGCGTTCGCCACCGCGGTTGCTGTGGCACCCGTGGTGAGCACGTCGTCCACCACTGCCAGGCGCAGATTGTCACAGGGTCCGCGCACTGTAAAGGCGCCCTGCAGGTTTCCCGCCCGCTGCCGGGCGTCCATGCCGGACTGGGGGGCGGTGGCGCGGTTGCGGAGCAGCATTCGGCCGTCCACCGGGGTATTGGCCAGCTCGGGGCACAGCCGGACCAGTCTGTGACACAGCAGCTCCGACTGGTTGAACCCCCGCTGCCAGCGCCGTCGCCAGTGCAGTGGTACCGGTACCAGCAGGTCGACAGCGGGCGGCGGCTGTGAACGCAGCAGCAGCCTGGCGAAAAGGTCGGTGAGGTGATGCTCGCGGCGGTATTTCCAGCGATGGATAAGGTATGCCAGCATCTCGTCGTAAAGCCAGGGGGCGGTTACCCGGTTGAAAGGTGGCGGGTGTTGCTGGCATTGACCGCAAAGCCCGGTCCCGGGCTCGCTGGCCGCTTCCGGCAGGGGCAGGGCACAGCGCCGGCAACAGTGATGATTGACCTGCAGGTCGCCCTCGCAGCCCGCGCAAAGGGGCAGGTCGCGGGAACTTTGCAGGCCGCAGAGAGCGCAATGCTGGGGAAACAGGCCCTCGAGCAGGCCAGAATACGCGCTGTTAACCAATGATCGCATTCTAGGTTGACAGACGCGCTGTTGAGAGTATCATACGTTGCTCGAATTCCTTTATTTTTCCGTGGGTTAGAGATGATTACAGCCAGCTCCACAGGGCGGCCCGAGGGCGCCGTAGAACAGGGTGATATCCGCCACAACTGGTCCCGGGAAGAGGTTGAGGCCCTGTTTGCCCTGCCCTTCAACGATCTGCTTTTCCAGGCACAGACCATACATCGCAGGTATTTTGACCCGAACCAGGTTCAGGTGAGCACATTACTTTCCATCAAAACCGGCGCCTGTCCCGAGGACTGTGCCTACTGCCCCCAGAGCACCCGCTACGATACCGGGCTGGAGGCTGAAAAATTGATGGCGGTGGAGAAGGTGCTGGAGCAGGCCCGGGCTGCCAGGACCAGCGGGGCCACCCGCTTCTGCATGGGGGCCGCCTGGCGCTGTCCCAAGCCTCGCGATATGCCCCACGTGGTGGCCATGGTCAAGGGCGTGCGGGAGCTGGGCCTGGAGAGCTGCATGACCCTGGGCATGCTGACCCGGGACCAGGCGGATGAACTGGCGGAGGCCGGCCTGGATTATTACAACCACAACCTGGACACCTCGCCGGAATTCTATGGTGACATCATCACTACCCGCACTTATCAGGATCGCCTGGAAACCCTGGATCATGTGCGCAACGCCGGTATGAAGATCTGCAGCGGCGGGATCGTGGGTATGGGCGAGCAACAGACAGACCGCGCCGGCCTGCTGCAGCAACTGGCCAACCTGCCCCAGCACCCGGAGAGTGTACCCATCAATATGCTGGTGCGGGTGGAGGGCACGCCCCTGGAGGACCAGGAGGACCTGGATCCCTTCGAATTCATCCGCACCATCGCTGTCGCCCGGATCATGATGCCCGCCTCCCACGTGCGCCTGTCGGCAGGCCGGGAGGAGATGAACGAGCAGATGCACGCCCTGGCCTACTTCGCAGGCGCCAATTCCATCTTCTACGGTGAGAAGTTGCTGACCACCCCGAATCCCCGCGCCAATGCCGATATGGCCCTGTTTTCCCGCCTGGGTATCGAGCCCGAGCAGCGACAGCTGGAACGGGTGCCGGAAGACCCCAGCCCACGGTTCTACGACGCCGCGGCCACGGCCGGTTAGGGGCGTGGCGTGGCGGCGTTTTCACAGCGCCTTGAGGCGGCGCTGGCGGCGCGCAGGGAGCAGGATCTCTACCGCCGTCGCCTGACCCTCGAATCTGCACAGGGCCCCATTATCCGCCTGGACGGTCGTGAGTACCTGAACTTCTGCAGCAATGACTACCTCGGTCTGGCAGCCCATCCCAGGCTCATCGAAGCTTTTCGCCGCGGGGCGCAGGAATTCGGTGTGGGCAGTGGGGCATCCCACCTGGTCTGTGGTCACAGCGTGCCCCATCGCCAGTTGGAGGAGGCGCTGGCGGAGTTTACCGGCAGGCCCCGGGCGCTGTTGTTTTCCAGTGGTTATGCCGCCAATACGGGAATCCTTACCACCCTGCTGCAGCGCGGAGACCAGGTTTTCGAGGATCGCCTCAATCACGCCTCCCTGCTGGATGGCGGGCTCCACAGCGGCGCCCGGTTCCGCCGTTTTCCCCACAACGACGTGGCGGCACTGGCCGACAGGATGACACCGGTCGATGGCGCAACGCTGGTCGCTGTCGACGGTGTGTTCAGCATGGACGGCGACACGGCCCCACTGGCGGACCTGGCCAAACTGTGCGCCGAGCGTGGCGCATGGTTGATGGTGGATGATGCCCACGGCTTCGGGGTGATGGGTGAGCGCGGTGCGGGGAGCACCGAGGCTGCCGGCCTTGGTATGAATGAGGTGCCGATACTGATGGGTACACTGGGCAAGGCCATGGGTACTGCGGGGGCCTTTGTTGCCGGTAGCGAGTCGCTGATCGAGGGGCTTGTCCAGCAGGCCCGCAACTACATCTACACCACCGCCCAGCCGCCGGCGATAGCTGCCGCCACCCTGGTTGCCCTGCGGTTATTGCAGGAAGAATCCTGGCGCCGGGGCCACCTGGCGGCTCTGATCGAGCGATTCCGCCAGGGGGCGCGTCAGCTGGATCTGCCATTGATGGAATCCCGGAGCGCGATACAGCCCCTGCTGGTGGGGGGCGCAGGGCTCGCCGTCGCCCTGAGCGAGCGCTTGCGTGAAATGGGCATGCTGATAGGGGCCATCCGTCCGCCGACGGTGCCGGCCGGGACCTCCAGGCTGCGTATTACCCTCAGTGCCGCCCACAGCGAACACCAGGTGGACCGCCTGCTCGAGCAGCTGTCCCTGTGCCTGGAGCCGTCGGATTGCAGCTGAACTGTGAATATCTGCCGGCGACCGAGCAGGCACAACAGGAACTGGTCCTGCTGCACGGCTGGGGTTCGGGGCCGGCGATCTGGTGTACGCTGCTGGTCAGCCTGCGACCCTGGGCCAATGTCAGCCTGGTGGAAATCCCCGGCTGTGCGCCGGGGGCGGGAGGCGGACCGGGTGACGCGAGGTCCCTGGACGAGGTACTGGCGGGTATCCTGGCCTGTAGTCCCCAGCGCGCTGTATTCGTGGGCTGGTCCCTGGGTGGCCAGCTGGCGGTGGAGATCGCGGCACGTTATCCCGCACGTGTGGAGGCGATTGTCACCCTGTGCAGTAACCCCTGTTTCGTGCAGAGGAATGACTGGCCGGGGATGCCCGCAACGGATTTTACCGGCTTCAGCAGGGCATTCTCCAACGACCCGGTGGCAGGTCTGCGGCGATTCGACAGCCTGCAGGTGGGTGGTTCACCCCGGCCTCGCCAGCGCATGCGACTATTGCAGAAGCTCGGAAGGGCAACCGCCACGGCGACTATGCAAACGGGTTTGCGGTGGCTTGAAGAGTTTGACCAGCGGCGGCGATTGGCGGCGCTTTCCTGTCCACAGCTGCACATGCTGGGGCAGCAGGACGGGCTGGTGCCCGCCTCGCTCGAGATGAGCCTGGGAGCAATACTCGATCCTGCCAGTGGGGCCAGGGTGGAAATGCTGGAGGATTGCAGCCACGTGGCAACCCTGGACGCACCGGAACGGGTGGCGGGGCGGCTCGCCGCGTTCCTGGACGAGTCGGGCCTGCGGAGAGAGGCTGAGGCGCCACCTGAATTACTGGCCAAGCGTGATATCGCCGCTTCCTTCAGCCGGGCGGCTCCAGTGTACGACTCTGTAGCCCAGCTGCAGCGGGACGTGGGGGAGCGATTGCTACAGCGCCTGGATGGGCTGGGGCAGAAGCCCACGCGGGTGCTGGACCTGGGCTGCGGTACCGGGCATTTTCACGGCGAACTTCAAAAGCGATTTCCGCAGGCGGAATACTGGGGACTGGATATCGCAGCCGGCATGGTGGAATACGCCAGGGCACATCACCCGGATGGGCAACAGTGGCTGGTAGGGGATGCAGAAGCGCTGCCCCTGGCGGGCGCTTCCGTCGACCTGGTATTCAGCAGCCTGGCAATCCAGTGGTGCTACCGACCGCAGTTGCTGTTCGCCGAGCTGGCCAGGGTACTTCGACCGGGTGGCTGCTGTGTTTTCACATCCCTCGGCCCCGATACCCTGGGTGAGCTCAGGGCGGCCTGGGCCGCGGTGGACAGTCACCAGCACGTGAATCGATTCCTGCCGGTTGCCGAGCTGGAAGCGGCTGCTCTGCGAGTGCCAGGGATCACCCTGTCGATAGACACCGCCCACTTTCGCATGGAATACCAGCGGGTGCGAGACCTGCTCACAGAATTGAAGACCCTGGGCGCTCACAATATGAACCGTGACCGCCCGGGTGGGCTGACCAGTCGCCGGGCCCTGCAGGGTATGCTGCAGGCCTATGAGCAGTGTCGGGAAGCGGGCCTGCTGCCGGCCACCTACGATGTGATCCTGGGGACGATGGAGAAGTGATGTCGAAAGCCTGGTTTGTGACTGGCACTGATACCGAAGTGGGTAAAACCGCGATCAGCTGTGCGCTGTTGGCCGCTGCTGCCCGGGAGGGTCTGCGCACTGCAGCGGTCAAACCGGTGGCGGCCGGGTGTGACGGGCAGGGCCGCAACGAGGATGCTTTGCAGTTGATGGCGGCGATGACCGAGAGCATGGAATACCAGCAGGTGAACCCCGTCGCCCTGCAGGCAGCGATTGCCCCCCATATCGCCGCGGCACGGGAAGGGCGCCACTTGCAGGCATCGCGGCTGGCGGGCCTGTGTCGCGGGGCCATGCTGGGCGGCGCCGAATTTGTGCTGATCGAGGGAGCGGGAGGATGGCGGGTGCCCATCAATCCCCGTGAAACCCTGGCAGATCTGGCGGTGCAATTGCGTCTCGAGGTGATCCTGGTGGTCGGCATGCGACTGGGTTGTATCAACCACGCCCTGCTCAGTGCCGAGGCGATACGCGGTGACGGACTGCGGTTGGCGGGGTGGGTGGCCAACCAGCCCGGACAGCGAATGAGCTGCCACGAGGAAAACCTGGACACATTATGTCGCCTGTTGCCCGCTCCCCTGCTTGGAGAAGTCCCATACCTTGATCCTTTTTTGCCGGAGGAGGCGGCAGATCACCTTTCGCTAAAGGCTCTATTGGGTAAGTAAGTAATTACTATCAACAAAGCCCCCGACGGGCTTATAACCCGATTTACAGGACTTCTGCTCAGTTGATTGAAAAAAGATATTTGACATTGGCGGTGATTTTGGCACTATGTGAGCACTGAACACATGGCCTGTGTCCACCAGTTTCGAGGACGCTTTCCCGAGCAGCTACTACCCAGAGGTAACGTCATGCCAGACTACAAGGCGCCGGTGCGCGATATCAGTTTTGTCATCAACGAAGTGCTTGAGTCCGAGAAGCTTTACCAGACACTGCCAGGCTACGAGGACGCCACCGAAGATCTTCTGAATGCCATCGTGGAAGAAGGTGCGAAGTTTGCCGAAAACGAACTGGCACCCCTCAACCAGGTTGGTGACGAGCAGGGCTGCACCTGGAGCGAGGAAGGCGTCAAGACGCCGGAGGGCTTCGCCGAGGCCTATCGGCAGTACGTCGATAATGGCTGGCCCGCACTGGCTGCGAGCCCCCAGGACGGCGGCCAGGGCATGCCGAACATGCTGGCCATGTGTATCACTGAAATGGTGGGTTCCGCCAACTGGTCCTGGGGCATGTACCCCGGCCTGAGCCACGGCGCGGTCAACACCCTGGAGGCCCACGGTTCCCCCGAACAGAAGGAAAAATACCTGACACGGCTGGTGTCGGGGGAGTGGACGGGCACCATGTGCCTCACGGAATCCCATTGTGGAACCGATCTCGCCCTGCTTCGTACCAAGGCCGAACCCCAGGCTGATGGCTCCTACGCCGTTACCGGCCAGAAAATCTTCATCAGCGCCGGTGAGCACGACATGACCGATAACATCGTGCACATCGTGCTTGCGCGCCTGCCGGACGCTCCCGAGGGCACCGCGGGAATCTCCCTGTTTATCGTGCCCAAGGTTAATGTCAACGACGACGGCAGCCTCGGGGAGCGCAACGCAGTGCACTGTGCCTCGATCGAAGAGAAGATGGGCATCCACGGCAACGCTACCTGTGTACTGAACTTCGACGGCGCCCAGGGTTTTCTCATCGGGCCGCCGAACAAGGGCCTCAACTGCATGTTCACTTTCATGAACACCGCGCGGATCGGCACCGCCATGCAGGGCCTTGCGCACATGGAACAGTCTTTCCAGGGCGCCCTGGCCTACGCCAAGGAGCGCCTGGCAATGCGCAGCCTGACCGGGCCCAAGAACCCCGACGGCCCCGCGGACCCGATCATCGTTCACCCCGACGTTCGCCGCATGTTGTTGACCCAGAAAGCGCTGGCAGAAGGAAGTCGCGCCTTCCTGTATTTCCTGGCACAGCAGGGCGATGTGGTTTCCCACGGCAGTGAAGAAGATGCCAAGGCCGCCGACGACATGATGGCCCTGTTGACACCTATCGGTAAGGCATTTGTTACTGAGCTGGGTTTCGAGGCGGCAAACCACGGAGTACAGGTTTTTGGTGGTCACGGCTTCATCCGCGAATGGGGAATGGAGCAGATCGTGCGCGACAGCCGTATTTCCATGCTCTATGAAGGCACCACCGGTATCCAGGCCATGGACCTGATTGGTCGCAAGGTGCTGGGCAGCGGTGGCAAGATGCTGATGGCTTTCGCCGAGATTATCGACGAGTTCTGCGCTGCCAACAGTGACGAGGAGGATGCCCGCTTCGTGGGTGCGGTCAAGGCCGCCAAGGACGAATGGCTGGGTCTGTCCATGGAAATCGGCAAGGCCGCCATGGAGAACCCCGACGAGGCCGGCGCCGCCGCGGTAGATTACCTGATGTACAGTGGTTACGTCACACTGGCTTACTTCTGGGCGCGGATGGCCGTGGTGGCGCGCAAGAAAATTGCCGCTGCAGACGGCGACACGTCCTTCTACCAGAGCAAGCTGATGACCGCCGAGTTCTATTTTGAACGGCTGTTACCGCGCACCGAGACACTGAAGAAAACCATGCTGTCGGGCGCCGATAACCTGATGCAGATGCCCGAGGAGCTGTTCGCCATATAGTGGACCGGGAAAAGTTGCTGCTCAGGAATTTCACCCCATTGGGGTGACTTTCCTGCTTTGTGGGGAGAGAATATGCATAGTCGTTCTCTCCCCTTTTTTTCGGGCTGATCGACGCCTTGCATTCACCCGTAGGGTGCGCTCTGCGCACCATAAAAGATATGGCCGACAAACCCGAAGAAAACCTGGACAAAAGCTACCAGAACCGCCTCTACCCAAAAGATCAGGAGAAGGTGGACGAGTTCGTCAAGCGCGGCATCAACTCTGTTGAGCGCAAGCCATTCAGGCCCATGCGCCTGCTGATCCTGCTGATCGTGGTAGTGATGAGCCTGAGTATCCTGAGCCAGTTCCTGGCCCGTTGGGCGGGGGTCTACTAGGGGAATTGCCCCTGCCTCGGGGTTTGGCCCCGAGGGGCTGTTTTGATATAGTAGCGCGCCTCAAATACTCGGTGTGTAGCGCAGCCTGGTAGCGCACTTCCTTCGGGAGGAAGGGGTCGGAGGTTCAAATCCTCTCACACCGACCAATTTCCAATCCAATACCTTCCAATATTGTCCATAAGGCCCTGATTTTCAGGGTGTGCGTCGGCAAAGGATATGGCACCAATGGGGCTGTGTAGATATGGGCGCCGGCTTGGGCTAATATCTAACGCCTCTATATATCATGCCAGCTGTCTTCTTAACGCTGCTGTCGTCAGTTTGGCCCTTGCCCATTCCGAGAATCCGGGCACAACTAGCCATGGGAAGTTTCTCCTCGGTCACTAATTGGAACGCACTGATTACCGCGTTGAGATCCTCAACTGTGAACCTATAGCCATGCTCCGCGCCGAGGCTTACTATCTGATTACTTCTTTCACTGCCAAGCGCGCTTGCCTCTTCTGAATCAAGCTCGCTGGGTGAGCTGATATCGCCGTCGCCACCAATGATAGACGTCAATTTCCCTTGTAAGGCGGGGTCACTGCCAGATCGCTCCATAAATCGAACCACCGGTAGGGTATTGCTCTTAACTTTAGAAACCACGGGAGAAGAATACTTGAAACCCTTGTAAGTCATAGATACAACGTTGGATATGAAGGGAAAAAATTCAGCTGAATTAACGTTAACGCTGAGAAACCTCTCAAACTCCTCGGCGTCCAACTCACCTGCCTGGACACGCTCGAAGGCATCAGTCACGGCCAGCAGGTCCGAGAGGGAGAAAATGTAACCGTGTTTAGCGGCTAATTCAGCAACCAGAACACCTCGTCCACTCTTTAGCGCGCTCGCTTCCTCTGCATCTACTTCAGTGAAGTCACCAATGTCGCCATCACCTACAGCCAAGATTTCTTTTAGCTCGTCTCTAATCTCTTCATCTTCGGATGTCCTCTTCATGAAATCCAGAACTTGAGTCGCACTACTTTTATCTTTTTGGGTATCATGTTTTACACCTCGATAGACGAGTCCTACTGTCTTTCCAACGGAATCCAAGCTAGTCGATATGGATTCGGCTGTGAGGTCCCACCCCATGGCCTTGGCGAAATCTTCCTTCGAGAGTTCTCCGGAGTTATACCGCTGAAAAACGCTTACGACTGCGTTTAGTTCTCCAAGCGTAAATTCGAATCCTTTTTCCTCAGCGAAGGCTGCAACACGGACGCCTCTTTCACCCAGGAGTGCCTGCGCTTCTTCCCCGTCCAGTTCTGCAGCGCTGCTGATGTCCCCGTCCCCAACTCCCATCAGGTTAGCTAGAGCGGCGCGCATGGACTCGTCCTTAGAAGAGGATTCAAGGAACTGCATAACTGACTTATAGGACATGAATTTCACCTCGAGATAATATTTCGTCGTTTTGGAATACGAAAACACCCCGGCAGGGGTGTCTCGCCGTTAACTTCAACAGCAAGATCTGGGCCAAGAAAAAATTGCTTCTGACGCTGAAAATAGCCCATTTTCGTCCCTTAGCGTCCTCTTTCGGTGCGGGACTGCCCTATCATGGTGCGTCACATCTTTTTATCACTACTGTGGGAATCAAGACATAGCATTTACATTAAATTCAGTTTTTCCGCATATTCTAGGGAAGTGGATTGACACTGCGTGGTTCAGTGGAAGGCAAAGGCTCTGGCCGACTTACATCTGAGCTATACATCCCGCGATCAGCAGGTGATGGAAAATCTGGGTTCGCTGAGATCAACCAATCTGCAGACTAACCAGTATCTCGCTGAAACTACAAGGACATGGCGAAGTGCGTTAGGTTCATTTGCCCGAAATTTGCTTTTTGCCCTCCAACTCTTAGGAATAGTTGCCTGCCTCAAGTTCATGTGGGATATAAGGCATCCAAAAAACGAATGAAAGCCGCCCTGAGGTGGTAGCGGACATGGGCAATAGCAATCTGGAGCTGAAGCAAAACTACTTAAATTGTCGTTGGTGGGAGTGATGACCAGGCAACGCCCGGATAAAAGCAGTCGACCAAAGCCCAAGCCCGGGCCGCCTGCGTACCCCTACTGTAGTGGGGGTACCGCAGCACTTTTGGGGGCACTTTTGAATTTTGCGCTTACTAAATACATGGTATATAAGATGGTTAGGGCGGTGTTTCGTGCCTTTGCACTTATCGTTCACGTTAGCAATCCGATCCCGGTTTTGAACCTGGCGCCTGTCTCCTCCCGCACCAGGCGCGGTACCAGGTAACCCGGCAGGGAGGCGGCCACCTCGCCCAGCAGGTGCCGGGCGCGCTTCTCGGGGAGATCGAAGTGGGCGGCTCCCGCCACCTTGTCCAGCAGGTGCAGGTAGTAGGGCAGCACACCCGCCGCGAACAATTTTTCGCTCAGTGTAACCAGCGTCTGCGCGTCGTCGTTGATCCCTCCAAGCAGAACCGCCTGGTTGAGGACAGAGATGTCGCGCTCTCGCATGGCCGCTACCGCGGCGATGACGTCGCGATCGATTTCGTTGCCGTGATTGGCGTGTATAACTGCCACGGTCTGTAGGTGGGGATGGCAGATAGCGTCCAGCAGACCCGGGGTAACCCGGTCGGGCAGCACCACCGGCAGCCGACTGTGTATGCGCAGCCGGCGCACATGGGGAAACGCGGCTATCTGCGACACCAGTTCCGCCAGCAGTCGGTCATTGGCAATAAGCGGGTCGCCTCCGCTGAAAATCACTTCCTTTATGTTCGGGTCTTCACCGATATAAGCCAGGGCATCCCGCCATTCGCTACGACTGTTGTTGTTCTCGCCGTAGGGAAAATGGCGGCGGAAGCAGTACCGGCAATTGACGGCACAGCCACTGGCGACCATCAGCAGCACCCGCCCCTGGTATTTTTGAATGATACCCCTCCGGGGGTTGGCGTCGCCGGTTTCTCCCACCGGGTCCCGCAGGTAGCCAGGGACCGCTTGCAACTCATCCGCGCTTGCCAGTACCTGCATCAGCAGCGGATCCCGGGGGTCGCCCGTTCTCATCCGACGGGCGAAAGCCAGGGGAACCCTCAGTGGAAACTGCCGGTCTGCCGCCTCGCTGTAGCCTACCTGTTCCCGTTCCAGCCGCAGCATGAGCAGCAAGGCATCTACCGAGGTAATCACCTCACGCAGCTGGGTCTGCCAACTGTCGACGTGGTACACGGGCAGGACTTCAGTCATGGGCGGCCACTCGGTTATCGGGACAGCCTATTCTAGCAGCGATTTCAGCCCAGGCGGTCGCGCAGGCTGTAAAACAGCATGCCTGCCACCAGCCCTGGCCAGCGCAGCAGGGTGCCCCCCGGGAAAGTGGGCGAGGGCACGCTGGCCATGACGTCAAAGCGTTCAGCGGTACCGCCGATAGCCTCCGCCAGCAGTTTACCCGCCAGGGTGGCGATGGGTACGCCGTGGCCGGAGTAACCGTGGGCGTAAAACACGGCGGGAGACAGGCGGCCGAAGTCGGGCATGCGGTTCATGGTGATAGCCAGGGTGCCACCCCAGCCATAGTCGATGCGGGTATCGCCCAGTTCGGGGTAGATGCGCAACATATACTTGCGAACGAAATTGCCGATATCCGCCGGGAAGCGGCGGGTGTAGGACTCACCGCCGCCAAACAGCAGGCGGTTATCTGCCGACAACTTCCAGTAGTTGATGACGAACAGGCTGTCGGACATGGACGTGTCGTCGCGTATCAGGCGCCGGGCCAGGTCCTCTGACAGGGGCTCAGTGGCCAGCATGTAATTATTGATGGGCATGATGCGCCCGGCGGCACGTGGCTCCAGTTTTTCAAGATAGCCGTTGCAGGCCAGTACCAGGAATCCGGCGAGTACTTCGCCGCCGTCGGTCTTCACCCGGATCTTGTCACCCTCGCTGTAGGACAGCACCCGGCTGCCTTCGTAGATCTGCGCCCCGGAGCTCGCCGCGGCGCGGGCCAGGCCCTGGGCGTACTTGAGCGGGTGGAGGTGACGGGCACCGCTGTCCAGGGTGCCGCCGTGAAAGCCCTGGCCCGAGGTCAGCTCCGCCAGTTCGGTCTTGTCGACATAGCGAATCTGGTCGTATCCGTATACCGAAGACAGGTGTTCCACCTCTGCCTCGAGCTCCGGGGCTTCCTTCGCCTTGCAGGCCACGTGCAGGTTGCCCCGCTTGAGTTCACAGTCAATGGCATTGTCATCGATAAGTTCGCAGACCGTATCCACCGCTTCCAGGCCCAGGTCCCACAGGGCTTTGGCGTGATCGGGGCCGAGCATTTTTTCCAGTTGTTCCTGGTCGGCGCGCTGGCCGGTGCCCACGTGGCCGCCGTTGCGCCCGGAGGCTCCCCAGCCGACCCTGTTGGCCTCCAGCAGGGCGACACTGTAGCCCCGTTGGCGCAGGAAGATGGCGGTGGAAAGGCCGGTGTAACCGCCGCCAATGATACAGACATCAGCACTTACCTCCCCTTGCAAGCGGGGAAAATCCTCGAGAGGGGCCACCGAGGCGGCATACCAGGAGTCGACGTGGGCTTGGTTTTGCATGCTCGAACTATACCCCCGGGAGGCTTCCCCCAGGCATAACACGATAGGGGTAGGGCCGATCAAAAGCCTTGAACAGGCCTTTCCTATACTGACATACTCGGTGTTTTCGGCAACACGGATCCCCTATGGACACCGACACGCAGGCCATCAAGGACTGGCTGAAGCAACACCAGATCTCCGAGGTGGAGTGTCTGGTGCCGGACATCACGGGCAACGCCCGGGGTAAATTCATTCCCGCCAACCAGTTCCTGTCCCGCGGTGAACCGCGGCTGCCTGAGAGTATCATGATCCAGACGGTCACCGGAGAGTACTCGGACGAGCATTGGGAGTTCGTCGAGCCCACCGACGCGGACATGATCCTCAAGCCCGATGCCGGGACCATCCGCCTGGTGCCCTGGGCCCGGGAACCCACCGCCCAGATTATTCACGATTGCTTCACCATGGACGGGGAGGCCCATCCGCTGGCCACCCGCAACGTGCTGCGCAAGGTCCTGGCACTCTACGAGGATCTGGGATTAACGCCGGTGGTAGCCCCTGAAGTCGAATTCTACCTGGTAAGCAAGAACCTGGATCCCGATAATGAGCTGACACCCCCCAAGGGTCGCTCGGGTCGCTCGGAGTCTTCCCGGCTCTCATACAGCATCGACGCGGTGTCGGAGTTCGAGGACTTCGTCGAGGACATGTACGAATACGCGGAGGCCCAGGAATTGCGTGTGGATGCGCTGATCCACGAAAATGGTGCCGCCCAGATGGAAATCAATTTCGAGCACGGCGATCCCCTGAGCCTGGCGGACCAGGTGTTCACCTTCAAGCGCACGGTGCGCGAAACCGCACACAAGTACAGCATGTACGCCACTTTTATGGCCAAACCCATGCAGCGCGAGCCGGGCAGTGCCATGCATATTCACCAGAGTCTGGTGCGCAGCGACTCCGGGGAGAATATTTTCGCGGACAACAAGGGAGCCCACTCTGCAGCCTTTCTCAGCTATATCGCCGGGTTGCAGAAATACACCCCCCAGTTGATCAGTCTTTACGCCCCCAACGTGAATTCCTACCGCCGTCTGGCACCGGATATCTCTGCCCCCATCAACCTGAACTGGGGGCTGGATAACCGCACCACAGCCTTCCGGGTGCCCCAGAGCGATGCCGCTGCCACCCGGGTGGAGAACCGCTTCCCCGGTGCCGACGTCAACCCCTACCTGGCGTTTGCCGCCACCCTGGCCAGTGGCTACCTGGGCATGCAAAAGAAGCTCAAGCCTACCAGGCCCCACCAGGGTACTGCCAACCTGGATGAAGTGGAGGTCGCCCGCACCCTGGAGGAGGGTCTGCGGCATCTGCAGGACTCCCCGGAGGTGAAAGAGGTATTCGGGGAGCTGTTTCTGCGCGCCTACGCCGCGGTAAAGCTGGACGAGTTCGAGGAGTTCAACCGTGTGATCAGCTCATGGGAGCGGGAATACCTGCTGTTACAGGTCTGACTGCCAAAGTAGAGGCGATAACATGAAGGACAGTGATGGCCTTTTAGGTTCCAGCCAGGCGAGTTACCAGACTTTCACGGCGGTTAAATACCTGGTCTACGCCTTACTCAGTTTCAATGTATACCTGTTCCTGCAGGAAGAACTGGGCGCTTTGGAACACACCTTTGTCGAGGGTTTCGATCTGCGGCAGGTGATCCAGGTGTTTTCGGCCACTATCGATACGGCGGCCTGGGTCATCCTGTTGCTGTTGTTTGAACTGGAGACCTCGGTGCTGGACGACAGCAGGATTCGCGGTTGGGTCAAGTGGAGCCTGCACGGGATCCGGGGGATCTGTTACATCGCTATCGTCTATGCCTTCACCGGCTACTATGCCGAACTGGTTATGCTGTATCAGGTGGAGCCCCTGGCCGTCGGTGATGCCTGTTCCCTGTTGAGCGCAGACTATTCACTGCTGCTGGATCTCGATGACTACGCCCCCCTTGACGCGACCAATTGCGCCACAGTGGGTGCCGAGGCCTATCGGCTGCAGGGCTTTGATATCCTGGCCGATGCCGCCGCGCTGGACTCGGCCCGATGGCTGGCCTGGACCGACTTGATCAATTCGGGTGACTGGATCCTGGTGTGTATCGTGCTGGAGATCGAGGTACGCCTTCAGCTGCGAGGCAACTTGTCTGACCAGATCATGTCGATCACCAAAGTCATCAAATTCGTTCTCTACGGCGTGTTGTTCGCCGCCGCCGCCTACTGGGGCCTCGAGGGTACTTTCCTGGATTTCTGGGACGCAGCCCTGTGGTTGTTCGCCTTCATCTTCATCGAGCTGAACGTGTTCGAATGGCAGAGTGAAACCACCCAGCTGGCCGCCGAGGCGGCCTGAACAGCCCGCCGATGCTTACTTCCGACGACCTCTGCAGCCTGCGCTGGGATGCCACCGCCGGGACAGTGGCGATCATCGACCAGACCCTGTTGCCGCACACCCTGCGCTGGTGCCACCTGGATTCGCTGGAGGCCTTTTGCCACGCCATTGCGAGCATGCAGGTGCGCGGTGCGCCCCTGATAGGCGTTACCGCCGCTTTCGGCCTGGCGAATGCCCTGTCCAGGGACCCCTCCTCGAACAATCTCGAAGTCGCCAGGGCCGCCCTGCTGGCGACCCGGCCCACCGCGGTCAACCTGCACTGGGCCCTGCGGCGGGTCGTTCACGAGGTGGCGGACCTGCCGCCGGAGCAGCGCGCGGACAGGGCCCTGGACTGCGCCCGGCGCCTGCGGGAGGAGGATATCACCAGCTGCTCCCGAATCGGGGAACGAGGACTGGAGCTGTTGCGCGCCCTGCCGGTGGAGGGGCGCCTGAATATCATGACCCACTGCAATGCCGGCTGGCTGGCGACCATCCAGTGGGGTACCGCCCTTGCACCGATCTACAAGGCCCACGCGGCAGGCATGCCGGTGCACGTGTGGGTTTCGGAAACCCGTCCCCGCAATCAGGGCACGAACCTGACCGCCTGGGAACTGCAACGGGCGGGAGTGCCCTGCACGGTGGTGGCGGACAACAGCTGTGCAGAACTGATGCGCCGCGGCCAGGTGGACTGCGTCCTGGTGGGCAGTGATCGCACCGCGGCCAACGGCGACGTGTGCAATAAGGTGGGGACTTGTCTCAAGGCCCTGGCGGCGCGGGAGTATGGCGTACCCTTTTACGTCGCCCTGCCGCTATCGACTGTCGACATGGATTGCCCGACGGGGGGAGATATTCCTATCGAGGAGCGTGATGCCGCGGAAGTACTGGCAGTCGCGGGCCTGGATGCGGCGGGTGAAAACCTGGAGGTGAACCTGGCCGGGGCGGGGACGCGGGCCTTCAATCCCGCCTTCGATATCACGCCCGCGGCCCTGGTGAGCGCGCTGGTCACCGAGCGGGGTGTGGTCAGCGCCAGCCAGGATGGGCTGTCGGTACTGCTGCAGGGCTAGATTTTCTCGTTCAGGCCGATGTGATCGATGCGAGGGTATTCCCGCCACTGGAAAGTTTGCTGGTGATCGCAGATCAGGCAGCGGTGTTCGATGTCTCCGGTGGCCGGGTCCATCTCGCCACTGCGCGCCATCATGCCCTGGCCACAGGAATCGCATAAATAGTTGACCTCCACCGGACGTACCTCGCGTTTTATCTCTGGCATCGCTGTATCACTCTCCTGTGTAACCCTGTCCTATGCTATCGCGACATACTGCACATCTGAAGCGGAGATTTGCGGA
>JAACFI010000296.1 GCA_009937575.1 Haliea sp. | reverse complement strand
GGGTCTGGCAGGTCGGACCCCGTGACGGGGCTAAAGTTTCTGGACGTCCTCGGCCTGCAGGCCCTTGGGTCCCTCGACCAGCTTGAACTCGACGGCCTGTCCTTCGTTCAGGGTGCGGTAACCCTCGCCCTGGATAGAGCGGAAATGAACGAAGACGTCATCGTCACCTTCCTCACGGGTGATAAAGCCAAATCCCTTGGCATTGTTGAACCACTTTACCGTGCCGTTTACACGATCACTCATACCACTTTCCTCGGTTTAGCGTATTGCTTTTATTATGCTCTGCCGCCACCTGTGCCGGCAGAGACTTGAAACCTGTCGTTCCGAGGTCGTTACATTTGCCGGATTCGCTGCGCCTGCTCCTGTAACTTTTCCAGCGCCTGTTGTTGCGCCTGCATCTTATCTCGTTCTTTTTCCACTACCGTTGCCGGTGCTTTGTCGACAAAGGCAGCATTATTCAATTTGCCCTGGATGCGAGCCAGGTCTTTCGCCAACTTCTCGGTTTCCCGCTCAAGTCTGGCAAGCTCGGCTTCCTTGTCGATCAGGCCCGCCATGGGCACCAGTATTTCCAGTTCACCGACCAGTGCGGTCGCTGCTACGGGGGCCTCACCGCCCGCTGGTAGCCACTGGATGTCCTCGAGTTTGGCCAGCTTCTTCAGGAACGGCGCATTCTGTTCCAGCCTCGATTTATCGCGCTCGTCGCCGTTGGCAAACAATACGGTAAGCGCTTTGCCCGGTGGGATGTTCATCTCCCCACGGATATTGCGCACACCGACGATGACACCTTTGAGCCATTCTATATCCGCGTTCGCGGCACTGTCTACGCCTTTCTCATCGGCCATCGGGTAGGGCTGCAGCATGATGGTGGGGCCGGATTTGCCCGCCATCGGCGCGACTGTCTGCCAGATTTCCTCGGTAATGAAAGGCATCAGCGGGTGCAGAAGCCGCAGCCAGCTCTCCAACACCTGGATCAGGGTCCTGCGGGTACCGCGCTTGGCAGCCGCACTGGCGTGGTCGTCCCACAGCACCGGCTTGGACAATTCCAGGTACCAGTCGCAATACTCGTTCCAGATGAATTCGTACAGTGCCTGTGAGGCCAGGTCGAAACGGTAGTTGCCTACGGCCCGGGCGACTGTCGCACTGGTTTCCTGCAGTTTGCTGTTGATCCAGCGATCCGCCAGGCTCAGTTCCACCTCGGCGTCTTGCGCGATCCCGCAATCCTCGTTCTCACAGTTCATCAGCACATAGCGCGCGGCGTTCCAGATCTTATTGCAGAAATTACGGAAACCCTCGATGCGGCCGATATCGAACTTGATATCGCGACCGGTGGAGGCCAGCGAGAAGTAGGTGAATCTCAGGGCATCCGTGCCGAAGGGGGCGATACCCTCCGGGAACTGTCGACGGGTGGCTTTGTCGATTTTCGCCGCCAGCTTCGGCTGCATCATGCCCGCGGTGCGCTTGGCGACCAGGCCCTCCAGGTCGATGCCGTCGATCAGGTCGATGGGATCGATCACGTTGCCCTTGGACTTGGACATCTTCTGGCCTTCGCCGTCGCGCACCAGGCCGTGAACGTAGACCGTGTGGAACGGCACTTCCTTGCGCAAGTGCAGGGTCATCATGATCATCCGGGCAACCCAGAAAAAGATGATATCGAAACCGGTCACCAGCACGGAACTGGGGTGGAATATTTTCAGCTCCTCGGTCTCCTCCGGCCAGCCAAGGGTGGAAAAGGTCCACAGGGCGGAGGAAAACCAGGTGTCCAGGACGTCTTCGTCCTGGCGCAGGGTCATCTCGTCCGCCAACTGGTGCTCCTCGCGCACAGCTGCTTCGGACGGGCCCACGTAAATGTGTCCCGCATCGTCGTACCAGGCGGGAATGCGGTGTCCCCACCACAGCTGGCGGCTGATGCACCAGTCCTGGATGTCCCGCATCCAGGCAAAGTAGGTGTTCTCCCATTGTTTCGGTACGAACTGGATGTCGCCGTTCTCCACCGCGGCGATAGCGGGTTTGGCCAGTTCCCGGGCATCCACGTACCACTGGTCGGTGAGGTAGGGTTCGATGACCACGCCCGAGCGGTCCCCTCGGGGGACTTTCAGGGTGTGGTCCTCGACCTTGTCCAGCAGGCCCAGGGCCTCCATGTCGGCGACGATTTTTTTCCGGGCGTCAAAACGGTCCATCCCTCGGTACGCTTCTGGCGCGTCGTTGTTGAGGCCGGCGTCGTCGTCGAGAATGTTGATCATCGGCAGGCCGTGGCGCTTGCCCATCTCGTAGTCGTTGAAATCGTGGGCCGGGGTAATCTTGACGCAGCCGGTGCCGAATTCCCGGTCCACATAGTCATCGGCGATGACCGGGATCTCGCGGCCGGTGAGCGGCAATTCCACCATGCGCCCGATCAGGTGGGCGTAGCGCTCATCTTCCGGGTGCACGGCTACCGCGGTATCGCCGAGCATGGTTTCAGGACGGGTGGTGGCCACGGTGAGGTGTCCCTCGCCGCCCGCCAGGGGGTAATTGAAGTGCCATAGATGGCCCTGTTCTTCCTCGGAGATAACCTCGAGATCGGAGATCGCCGTGTGCAGCACAGGATCCCAGTTCACCAGCCGCTGGCCACGGTAGATGAGGCCCTCCCGGTACAGGCGGATAAACACCTCCTGTACCGCCTCGCTCAGGCCCGGGTCCATGGTGAAGCGCTCCCGGGACCAGTCCAACGAGGACCCCAGGCGTCGCAGCTGCCGGGTGATGGTGCCGCCTGACTGCTCCTTCCACTCCCAGACCTTTTCCACGAAGGCCTCGCGGCCAAGGTCGTGGCGGCTCACGCCCTCTGCCTCAAGTTGCCGTTCTACCACCATCTGGGTGGCGATGCCGGCGTGGTCGGTGCCCACCTGCCACAGGGTGTTGTAACCGAGCATGCGGTGATAGCGGATCAGGGCATCCATGATCGCTTCCTGGAAACCGTGGCCCATGTGCAGGCTGCCGGTGACATTGGGCGGCGGGATCATGATGCTGTAGGCCTCCTCGCCCCCCTGTGGCGCGAAGTAGCCCTTGTCCTCCCACTCCTGGTACCAGCGGGTTTCGATATCAGCGGGTTGGAACGTCTTTTCCATCAGTGCATAAATCCGGCATTAGCGAGGGGCGCGATTATACGCCAATCTGACGTAGGGTGCGCTCCGCGCACCGGAACTCGCGCCGACGCGGAGCGCACCCTACAGGTCGTGCTTCTCCAACTGATACCCCCGCTCCTTATAAAACGTCCAGGAACGACGCAAGGCCGCCAGGCTGTCCGCATCCTGGGTAACCACCTCTGCCACCCGCTGGAAACGGCTGAAGAAAGCGGGGATTTCAAGTTGCAGGTTGATCAGCAGGTCGCTGTGGCCCTCCGGGTCCTGGCCCCAGCCGATGGCGATGGTTTCGGCGTGTTCCTCACCCACCAGGCCGTGGGGCAGGAAGCTGGCAGGGCGAAAATGCCACAGCAGCTGGTCCAGCGCCTCTGCCTGGCCCTGGTCCGCGGCGTTGATGAAGATGCGATGTCCCCGGGCGAAGGCCTTGTCCGCCAGGCGCGCCGCCACCTGCAGGCGCTGGGAGTGCTCTGCGTCCTGTACCACGTAGAAGCCGACGCGAGTCACCTAAACACCCGCGCGGTCCATCAGGTAGCGCGTCAGCAGTGATACGGGGCGCCCGGTAGCGCCCTTGGGGGCCGAATTCCAGGCGGAACCGGCGATATCCAGGTGGGCCCAGTGAAACTTTTCGGCAAAGCGCGCCAGGAAACAGGCGGCGGTGATACTGCCCCCGCCAGGACCGCCCACGTTGGCCAGGTCGGCAAAGTTGCTTTTGATCTGCTTCTGGTAGTCATCCCACAGGGGCATGCGCCAGGCGCGGTCGTGGGTCTCGGTGCCCGCCGCCAGCAACTCCTCCGCCAGTTCGTCCTGGTTGGCGTACAGCCCGGTGGCGTGGGAGCCGAGCGCCACCACGCAGGCGCCGGTGAGGGTGGCGATGTCGACCACCGCCTTTGGCTTGAATCGTTCCGCGTAGGTGAGGGCATCGCACAGCACCAGGCGCCCCTCGGCATCGGTGTTGAGCACCTCGATGGTTTTACCGGACATGCTCTTCACCACATCCCCGGGCTTGGTGGCCCGGCCGCTGGGCATGTTCTCGGCGGCGGCGACAATCGCCACCACGTTGAGGGGCAACTGCATCTCGGTCAGGGCGCGCACAGTGCCGAATACGCTGGCGGCGCCGCCCATGTCGAACTTCATCTCGTCCATCTTGGCGCCGGGTTTCAGGGAGATGCCACCACTGTCGAAGGTAATACCTTTGCCCACCAGCACATAGGGTTTCTGGCTGCTCTTGCCGCCCGAGTAGTTCATCACGATCAGTTTCGCCGGTTGCTCACTGCCGGCGGATACGGACAGCAGGGCGCCCATTCCCAGTTCCCGCATTTTCTTCTCTTCCAGCACGCTGACGCTGAGTTTGTCATTACCACGGCCCAGCTTGCGCGCCTGTTGTGCCAGGTAGGTGGGGGTGCAGATATTCCCCGGCAGGTTGGCCAGTTCGCAGGCCTGGTTGACACCCAGCCCCATGCAACGGCCCTGTTCCAGGGCCTTGCGGGCTGCACCGGTGCCGATGTCACCGCCGACACTCACAGACAGCTTGCCCAGTTTCAGTGCCGGCTTCGGCTTGGAGACCGTCTCGGTGTAGCGGTAGGAGGCGCTGACCAGGCGGCGTGCCAGATAGGACAGCAGCCAGGCGGTATCGCCATCCTTTATTGCCCGGTCCGCAAGGTAAAGCAGTGCATCTCTGGCGGCGCTGCCGTTCAGGCTGTTGTAGACCTTTCCGCAGAAGTCCATGGCTGCTTCGCGGTTGAACTTCTTCGCCTCGCCGCAGCCGATCAGCAGCAGGCGCTTGACGGGCCCGGGGCCTGGTAACAGCAGCGTTTCCCCGGGCTTGCCGGAGAAATCGCCGAGTTTGAGGGCTGCACTGATGGCGCCGGAGGATGCACTGTCCAGCTGGCGGGCGGCGGGGGAGAGTTTTTCGCCCTTGAAAATGGGCAGAATGGCACACTGGGTCGATGCGCTGGCGGCATCCTTGATTGTGCGCGCGGAGAAGGTGATCGAGGTCATGGGTTGTTCCTGTTTTTGTGATGTTGCTTAGTGTAAGTGGTTGGGGTCTCAAACTGAATAACAAATGAAGGAACAATGTTGCCTGCGGGAGGGTTGATGGTGCGCAGTGCGCACCCTACGGGAGTGTCGGTAGGCGATGTTTTGTGGTTGTGGGTTGATGGTGCGCAGTGCGCACCCTACGTAGGATCGGAGGGCGATAAAGGGTAGGGTGCGCTCTGCGCACCGTTCGGTCTATTTCTTGTTTTTCTCCCGCTTGGGCAACAACACCAACTCTGTGCCGGAGATGTAATCGTGCCAATACCGCCCCCGGCGATCCACCAGGCACCACAGGTAGCCCAGTCCCAGGCATGCGGCGGACAGCAGCGCCCCGAGGCAGCGAAGAACCGACGCCTTCGCCCCGGGTTTCTCGCCTGAGAACGTGACCAGCTTGATGCGCCAGGCCTGCATGCCCAGGGTCTGGCCGTTCTTTATCCAGAACCAGCAGAAGAA
>JAACFI010000295.1 GCA_009937575.1 Haliea sp. | reverse complement strand
CGGATCTGCTATATTTGATATTCCAGACGGACGCCTGGCGGAGACCGAGATGAACTTGAGGAAACAGTTATTGATCCTGGCCCTGGGCCTTTTTGCGCCTCTGCTGATGGCAGCAGAGCGCCCCAACGTCATTATTATGGTGGCGGATGACCTGGGCTGGAGTGATGTGGGCTTTCACGGCGGCGATATCGATACACCGTCGCTGGACCGGCTGGCGGCGGAGGGCGTGGAGCTTTCCCGTTTCTACACCACGCCCATCTGTTCTCCCACCAGGGCCGCATTGATGACCGGGCGCGACCCCATGCGACTGGGGGTGGCCTACGGCGTGATCATGCCCTGGATGAACATAGGGATTCACCCGGCGGAACACTTCATGCCCCAGACATTCCAGGCCGCCGGTTACCAGACTGCCATGGTGGGCAAGTGGCACCTGGGTCACGCGCTGCAGGCCTACCATCCCAACGAGCGGGGCTTTGACCATTTCTACGGACACCTGCATACAGAGGTGGGTTACTTCCCGCCCTTTGGTAACCAGGGAGGCAGGGATTTCCAGGAAAACGGCAAGTCGATCGAGAAAGACGGCTACGAAACCTTTATCCTCGCCGACGAGGTGTCGCGCTTCATTCACGAGCGTGACCAGCAGCGTCCGTTTTTTATCTACATGCCGTTTATCGCCCCCCACACTCCCCTGGATGCCCCCGAGGACCTGCAGCAGAAATACGCGGACCTGGAAGACAACCGCCAGCCCGCGCGCAGCAAGAACACCGATGAAACCCGCAAGATCAACAAGCTGATGATGATCCCCAGCGCGCGGCCCATGTACGCGGCGGTGGTGGACGGCATGGACCAGGCTATCGGCCAGGTGCTGGATACCCTGGATGACGAGGGTATTGCGGACAATACCATCGTGCTGTTTTTCAGCGACAACGGCGGCGCGGCCTACGCTACCGGAGGAGCCGATAACGTACCCCTGCGCGGTGGCAAGGGCGAAACCTGGGAGGGGGGTATACGGGTAGTATCCCTGCTGCGCTGGCCGACGGCCCTGGAGGGCGGCGGGCAGATGCAACAGATTATGACCGCCATGGACGTATTCCCCACCCTGGCGGCGGCCGCGGGACTGGAACCGGCCAACGAGACCTTCGAACTGGACGGCCGTGATATGTGGCCCGCCATCGCGCGGGGCGAAAAGATCCCACGCGGGGACCTGGTGTTTTTCGCCTCGGAAACACCGATCCGGGGTTCCTTCATGTTCACCGCCTTCAACGACCACTGGAAACTGGTACAGGAGGTCCAACAGGGGCTGCTGTCTGCCACGGTGACCAACTACCTGTTCCGTATATCCGAGGACCCCAACGAGTACAACAACCTCGCGTCGGAATATCCCGAGGTGGTGACGGAGATGGCCGGGGCCATCCACTACTGGCGCACCCTGTACCCGGTGGCAGGTACCCGTTCAGAGTTGGTGCCACCGCCAGGCTGGCGCGCGCCGAAGGACTGGTCCACCTATCCCCGGTCTATCGAGCAAACCCAGGACCAGCCCGCCCCGGGGATGCCTCCGGCTTTTGCCCTAAAGCCACTGGACTGGCAGCACGGTGAGGCGGGACGCCTGATCTACAACTGTGAGCCCTACAAGTTTGCCGGCGGGGGCTTGTGTAAATGAGGCCTCAGGCCGCCAGGTGATCCTCGATCACCTGCAGGAAAGTCTGGCCGTATTTTTCCAGTTTCCGTTCACCGACGCCGGTGATACGACCGAACTGGCTCAGGGACTGGGGCAGGATGGTGCACATCTCCTGCAGCGTACGGTCGTGGAAGATCACGTAGGGAGGGACGCCCTGTTGTTCCGCCAGCTCCCGGCGGCAGTCGCGCAGGGCCTCCCACAGTGCCACGTCGATGTCTACCGGCAGGGGTGTCCGGGTCTGCCGCTTGGCGGCGCTTTTACGGGCACTGTCCCGGCGTAACTGGATCTGCTCCTCGCCCCGTAACAGCGGGCGGCATTTTTCCTCCAACCGCAGGGCGCCAAATCGCTCCAGGTCGACACTGAGATAACCCCGGGCTACCAGCTGTCGGAAGACCGAGCGCCACTGGTTGTTGTCCAGGTCTTTGCCGACACCGTAGGTTGGCAGGTGCTGGTGATCGAACTGGAACACCTTGTCGCTTTCGGCGCCCCTCAGTACGTCCACCAGATGGGCCACACCAAAACGCTGGCCGGTGCGGTACACCGCACTGAGGGCCATGCGCGCCGCCTCGGTGCCATCCCAGGTATCAACAGGTTCCAGGCAGCTGTCGCAGTTGCCGCAGGACTCTGACAGGTTCTCACCGAAGTAGTTGAGCAGGGCTTGACGGCGACAGGTGGTAATCTCACACAGGCCGAGCATGGCGTTGAGTCGCTGCTGCTCGGCGCGCTTGTGCTCCTCGCTACCCTCTGAGGATTCCATCATCTGCCTCAGCTTGATCACATCCTGCAGGCCGTAAATCATCCAGGCGTCGGCGGGCTCTCCATCGCGGCCTGCGCGACCGGTTTCCTGGTAGTAGGCTTCGACTGTTTTAGGCATATCCAGGTGCGCCACGAAACGCACGTCCGGTTTGTCGATGCCCATCCCAAATGCAATGGTAGCGACCATGATGACCGCCTCCTCGCGCAGAAAACGGGCCTGGTAATCAGCCCTGACAGCTCCCGACAGGCCGGCGTGGTAGGGCAGGGCGTTGAAACCCTGTTGCTGCAGGTAGAATGCCACATCTTCGGTTTTCTTCCGCGACAGGCAGTAGACGATCCCCGCGTCACCGGGGTGTTCTTCCTTCAGGAAGCGCAGCAGCTGTTGTTTCGCGTTGTGTTTCAGGGCAATACGGTAGCGGATATTGGGTCTGTCAAAACCGGCGATAAACTGAGCTGCCTCTCCCAGGTCCAGCCGGGTGATGATCTCGCCGCGGGTGCGGGCGTCTGCGGTGGCGGTGAGCGCGATCCGCGGGATTTGCGAAAATCGCTGGTGCAGCAGGCTCAATTGCAGGTAATCGGCGCGAAAATCGTGGCCCCACTGGGAGACACAGTGGGCTTCGTCGATGGCGAACAGGCTGATGGGGGACCGCTCCAGCATCTGCAGGGTGCGTTCCTGGGTAAGGCGCTCCGGCGCAATGTAAAGCAGGTCCAGTTCACCCGCCAGAAGGTCTTCCTCCACCTGGCGAGCTGTGGCGGGATCCAGGGTGGAATTCAGGAAGCTTGCCTTTACTCCGAGTAATTTCAGGGCGCTGACCTGGTCCTGCATCAGCGCGATCAGTGGAGAGATCACCACGCCGCAGCCCGCGCGTGCCAGGGCCGGGATCTGGTAGCACAGGGATTTTCCGCCGCCGGTGGGCATCAGCACCAGGGCATCGCCACCGGTGACCACGGTCTCGATGATCTGGTCCTGGGGTGGGCGGAAAGCGGAGTAACCGAAGACGTTGTTGAGGATTTCGGTGGCGCGGTTCATGGGCGGGCAGTATACCCCAGCCAGGTCCCGGCGGGGTGGGCAGATGTGCCCATTTTTCCATTACAAGGCTAGGGTGCGCTCCGCGCAACATGGGATCTATAATTGTGTGACGTTCTGCCACAAGATACCCACCACGTGCCTGTTTTCCGATTACTAATTATTACGCTGCTGCTGGCCTCTCCCGCGCTGGCCAAGCCCCCGCTCAAACCCGACGCCTGCGTGATCCTCCTCCACGGCCTGTGGCGCACGGAACTGTCCATGAAATGGCTGCAGTGGGAGCTGGAAGAAGCCGGGTTCGCTACCGCCAATCCCACCTATCCCTCCCTGCGCTACCCCATAGAGGAATTGGCCCGCAGGGGCGTGGGCCAGGGGCTCAGGGAGTGCGCCCCGCACCAGGCGGCTGAAATACATTTCGTGACCCACTCACTGGGGGGCATCCTGGTGCGGCAATACCTGACCCGGGCTGACATTCCAGGGCTCAGTCGGGTGGTGATGTTGGGGCCTCCCAACCAGGGCAGCCAGGCGGCGGATTACGTTTATTCCCTGGAGTTCCTGCGCCCCCTGACGCCGGATGCCATAGAGCAACTGGGAACCGGAGAGCGATCGGTGCCCCACCGCCTGGGGCCCGTCGATTTTGAACTGGGTATCATTGCGGGAACGGCAAATCGTGGCGGTCCGTTGCCGGGCACGCCCGCCCAGGCCAGTGACGGCACGGTAGCCGTGGAGGAGACCGTGGTGCCCGGCATGCTTGATTTCATAGAGTTGCCTGTTGGTCACACCTTCATGATGTGGAGTCCGGCGGTACGGGACCAGGTACTGCATTTTCTGCGCGAGGGCAGGTTCGATCACAGTGCAGTGACCACTCCCTGATAATAGCCGTCAGATGGTGGTCGCAATATGTTTTCCCAGGGATGGATTCAGAGTGCTAAAATCGCGCCTCATTTCAATGTCAGGATTTGCAACAGGAGAACGGCGATGTCCAATTCCGACCAGGAGAACCACCAGGCGTGTATGAATCGCTTTATCGAGCTCGCCAACCAGATGAAAGACGAGGGCATAGCCACCAACGTGGTATCCACCGCCATGATGAGCGCGTCGGCTGTGTATGCGACCTTCGTGTTGAGTGGCGGTAATACCGGGGGGTTGACCGAGTCCGGTGTGGATAAGGTGACGGCCGGCTACCGACAGCATCTGCAACGGGTGCAGGAAATGAGAAGGGAGGAAGAGCAGGCGCGGTCCGAGGGCAGTGCCTGACGTCAGCCCGGCCCTATCTGGCTGATCTTTTCCCTGAAATACCCCGGTGACAGCATGGGCTCCAGTTCAGCTGCTGGCACCGGTTTGCTGAACAGGTAGCCCTGTATGATGTGTGCGCCGTGGCGGGTGAGGAAGTTGTACTGCTCATCGGTTTCCACCCCCTCGGCCACCAGTTGCATGTTCAGGCTGCGACCCATGGCGATGATGGCAATGATCAGGCTGGCGTCGTTTTCCGTCTTGTCGAAGTCGATGACAAAACTACGGTCGATCTTCAGTTCATCCAGGGGGAAGCGACTCAGGTAGCTCAGGGATGAGTATCCGGTGCCAAAATCATCGATAGACAGGCTGACACCGAGCTCTTTCAATTCGTTCAGGGCGGTGATGGTGGCCTCGGTGTCATCCAGCATGATGCCCTCGGTGAGTTCCAGTTCCAGCCGGGACGGGCGCAGTGCCGTCTCCCTCAGTACTTCCCCCACTCGAGCGATAAATGCCTTGTTGAACTGCAGGCCAGACACGTTGACTGAAATCTTGGTCAGATCCAGACCCTTGCCCTGAAATTCGATCATCTGGCGGCAGGCCTCCTGCAGGCACCAGTCCCCCATCGCCCCTATCAGGCCCATCTCTTCCGCCAGGGGGATGAACTTGAAAGGAGGTACCAGGCCCCTCTCCGGATGTTGCCAACGCATCAGGGCCTCTGCACCGACTACCGAGCCTGTCAGGGTGTCTACCTGGGGCTGGTAATGCAGAACCAGTTCGCCTCTCTCTATGGCCTTGCGCAGATCGTTTTCCAGGGTCAGGCGTTCGACACCCGCCTCATCCATGTCCGGATTGTAGAACAGGAAGTTGTTCTTGCCGGAACTCTTGGCGTGGTACATGGCAGTGTCTGC
>JAACFI010000294.1 GCA_009937575.1 Haliea sp. | reverse complement strand
CGATCGCATCCGGCAAAGACTGGCGGCGGTGCAGCAGGTGGGTGGCGAGTTGTTCTCCCAGCAGGTAGAGGGAGGGCACCAGCAGCAGGGTGACGCCGGTGGCGAACAGGACGCCGAAGGCCAGGGAGATGACCATGGGGATCAGGAAATGGGCCTGCATACTGGTTTCCGACATGATCGGCAACAGGCCGACGAAGGTGGTGATGGAGGTGAGGATAATGGGGCGGAAACGGTCCTCGCCCGCCTGCAGCAGAGACTCCAGGACTCCGTGACCACCCGCGCGCAGCTGGTTGATGCGATCGATCAGCACCAGGTTATCGTTCACCACCACACCCGCACAGGCAATCACGCCCATCAGGGACAGCATGCTGATTTCCCAATCTAGGATCATGTGCCCGAATATCGCCCCCATGATGCCGAAGGGCACCGCCGTGAGGACCAGCAGCGGCTGGAAATAAGAGCGGAATGCCACTGCCATCAAGGCGTAGATGAGCAGCATGGCCAGCCCCATGTAGGTGAACAGTGCCTCGGAGAACTCCGACTCCTCCTCCATTTCCCCATCCAGGCTCATGGTCAGCCCGGGGAAGCGATTGCGCCAGTCGGGGTAGTACCTGGCGGTGATGTCTTCCACAACCCCCCGGGGTACCGAGGTCCCGGCGGCCACCTCGGCGCTGACTTCCAGGGTGCGTTTGCGATCGAGGCGGTCTATGACCAGGTAACCAGGCTGGTACTCCACCGTGGCCACCGTATCGAAGGGCACCTCGTCGCCCACCGGGGTGCGAACCCGCATATCCCGCAGGTTGTCGGGGGACAGGCGCTCTTCCTCGGGGTAGCGTACCATTACCCGCACGTCCTCCCGGGGGCGGGGGATGCGCTGTGCTTCGGCACCGTAAAACGCCTCCCGAACCTGCCGCGCAAGGTCTGCGAGGTTGACCGACAGGTTCTCCGCCGCCGGGCGCAGGCCCAGCACGATCTCTTCCCGCGGGGTCTGCAGACTGTCGTTGATGTTGTAAACGCCGGGATAAGCGGCAAGTGCCTGGCGCAGCTCACCGGAGACCTGGCGCAAATCCGCCAGGGAGGGGGATGCCAGCACCAGTGTTATCGGGGTGCCGCGGTCATTGATGGTGTAGTCCAGCCGGAAACTCTCTACCTCACCCAGGTCGCCGATCAGTTCCCGCCAGCGTTCGCTCAATTCCCGGGTATCCACTACCCCGGAGCGGGTTTCCACCATCACCCGGACCTCATTCTCCCTGCCACTTGAATCGATATTGCCCACCACCGCCCCCAGGCCGCGGTAGCGCGGATCACTGTTGAACTCCGCCTTGACCTGCAGGGCAGCGGACTCCACCTGGTGCAGTACCTCCATGGTGCGGGAGAAGGGCCCGCCCTCCTGCAGGTCGATTTCCGCCTCCACGTGGTCCGAGGGGATGGCCGGGAAAAACGACGAGCGCACCCAGCCGCCCCCGTAAAGCGCCAGGCTGAACATCAGCGCCACCAGGAACAGGGAGACGACTACCAGGTTGCGGCCCAGGCAACGCGCCAGGAAGGGACGGTACGCGTTGCTGGCAAAACGGGTCATCCCCAGGGCGAAACGCTGTCGGAAAGCCTCCAGGGAGCGCATCCACCGAAAGCGGCCGGGCCGGGGGGTGCGCATATGGGCCAGGTGTGGCGGCAGGATGCAGAAGCATTCAATCAGGGAAAACGCCAGGGCGATGATTACCACCACCGGTATCGGAAAGGCCGCATCCGCCATATGGCCGGGCAGGAACATCATCGGGGCGAAGAAGATCATGGTGCTGATCACTGCAAACATCACCGGCTTGATCACCATCCGGGTGCCGGTTACTGCACCCCGGGCCCCGACCTCACCGGCCGACTGGCGGGCGTGCACTGACTCGCCGACGATAATAGCGTCGTCCACCACGATTCCGAGTATCAACAGGAAAGCGAACAGGGACATCATGTTAAGGCTCACGCCGGTGTACTGCAGCAGGAAAAAAGTGCCCATGAAAGCCACGCCGATCCCGGTACACACCCACAGCGCGAGCATCGGTCGCAGGAACAGCATCAGCACCAGGAACACCAGGGCCAGTCCGCCCACCCCGTTGCGAACCAGGGTATTGGTGCGCTCCCGGAAGGGCACCGAGGTATCCCGCCAAACCGCCAGTTCCACGCCCGGGGGCAGCTGCGCACGGGTCCGTTCGGCCCACTGGTGCAGCGATTCACTGGTAGCCAGGGCGTTAGGCCGGGAGGTGACGTAGACGTGCATATTGTGGGAGGGCTTGTCGTTGAAACGGGTCCGCACATCCACGTCCTCGAAACCGTCGCGGATGCTGGTCACGTCCCCCAGGCGTAACTGTGTGCCGTCCCGCGTGCTGAGCAGGGGGATATTCTCGAAATCATAGCGATCATAGGCCTGGCCGCGGGTCTGCAGCTGGATATCCCCGCCGCTGGATTTGATAGAGCCGGCGGGAAGATTGAGGGAAGAGCCCCTGATTGCATTCACTACGTCGCTGAACTTGAGACCGTAGCGCCGCAGAGTGTATTCCGACACCTCTACAGACACCTCGTAGGGCCGGGGAGTGGCCAGGTCGACCACCGAGACATGGGGTTGTGAGGCCAGGTCGTCGCGCAGGCGCTCGGCCAGCTCTTTCAGGGGCCGTTCCCCCAGGTCACCGGCGACGGTGACCGCCGCCATGTGGTGCCGGTGGGCCAGTTCGGTGACGATCGGTCGTTCGGCATCTGTCGGAAAGGTGGTAATTGCATCCACCCGGGTCTTGATCTCTGCGGTCAGGCGCTGCATGTCATAGCCGCCTTCCGCCTCCACGATAACGGTACCCATGCCCTGGCGGGCGATGGAGCGGATTTCCTTCACCCCGTTGAGATCGTGCACCGCCTCCTCGATGCGCACGCAGATCTGCTCCTCGACCTCACCTGGACCGGCGCCGCGATAGGGCATGGATATGCTGACCATATTGAGTTCGAACTCCGGGAAGAACTGCTTGTCCAGTGCCGGCAGCGCCAGGGCGCCACCAATCAGCAGGAACACCATCAGCAGGTTGGCAGCGATCGGGTTGGCGACAAACCAGCGAATGGGCCCGGCCATCGTCAGTTTCCTCCCCCAGCCAGTCCCGCTACCGTGTTGACCACGACCTCGGTACCGGCGACCGCCAGCCCCGGCTCTCGCGCGATCACCCGTTCACCACGCTGCAGACCCTGCACCCACAATTGGGTGGAATCACTCTGCAGCACCTGCACCTGCTGCTCACGTACCCGCTGGCGGGCATCAACTACCATCACCGTCCCGCTCCTGAGCAATGCCGAGCGGGGCAACAGGGTGACTTCCGGCAGCTCGCGACCGCTGATGGTGGCATTCACGAACAGGCCCGGCGACAGGGGTGGGCGGTCACTCCCCTCCTCCCGGGAAAAGGGTTTGTCGATTTCCGCCACCGCGTAAACCACCCGGCTGTTCTCATCGATACTGGCATCGGTGCGCACGATCCTGCCCTGCCACTCCCAGAGGCGATTGGCAAAAAGGGCCCGCAGCACCACCTCTGCGCCGCCGGCATCGCCCGGGTGGCTGTCTTGGTAATCCAGGGGCAGGTCCAGCAGCGCAACCTGGCGACCGGTCAGGGGAAGCCGGACCTGGGCGACGTCGGTGTCATAGACCGACGCAACGACCGCGCCCGGTGCGACGTACTGACCGATATCCACCTGCTTGGCACTGATCCTGCCGTTAAAGGGGGCGGAGATAGCAGTCCGCTTGAGGTCCAGCTCCGCGTCGGCCAGGTCGGCCTCCGAGGCCCTGAGCGCCGCCTCCGCCGCCGCAATCTGAGGTTTGCGAAGAAACAGGGCATTGGCCTCGTCACTGCCCAGGTCGCGCCACTCCCGCTTGGCCTGCAGGGCCCTGCCCCGCTCCTCCGCCAGGCGCTGGCGGGCGGCGGCCACCTGGGATTCCGCCCTGGCAATGGCGAAGCGGTAGTCGATGTCCTCCACCTTCAGCAGTTGCTCCCCGGCGGAGAAGAATCCACCCACCGCAAACCGCTGCGATACCGCCTCCACCCGTCCGCCAACCTGGCTGACCAGCTTGATCTCCCGCAGCGGCCGCACCGTGCCCTGGGTCTCGACACTGAGAGCCTGGCGTGCGGGGGCAGCGACCACCACATCCACCACCGGCGGGGCATAGGCCGGGGGTGTCTCCGGGCCTGGCCGCGGCTTGCCAACCAGCAGGGCATAGGAGACCGCTCCTCCCACCAGCAGCAGGAGCAGCGCCCAGATACCGTTGCGTGCCCAAGTCAATGCCATGTATCTCGCCCTGTCGGTTGAATGCCGGGTCACATTATAGCGCCCAGCTGAATCCAGTCTTAAGGTCCCCTGGATATAACCGCCCATTATACGCACCAGTAACGCCGGCGGATGGCCGACAAACTGCCCCGTTTAGTATGTTTATTCTAATTTTTTTTCGTAATCTGTATGGGAATTGGCGGGAAACTGCCAGAACACCCAGAACCATCCAGGAGTAGAGACCATGGCTGAACAAGCAAAGACACAAACCAAAGCTGCCCCCAAACGCAAGCCCGCTGCCAAGCGCAAGCCCGCCGCCAAGCGCAAGCCGGCTGCCAAGCGCAAGCCCGCTGCCAAGAAGGCTTCCCCCGAATTTGCCGCCCGCGCCCAGGAAGCTGGCCGCAATGCGTTCCTGGCCAGCCTCGGCTTCTACGGCAAGGCTTACGACCAGGCCCAGGAGCAGTTCAACAACATCCAGGACCAGCTGGAAGAGCGCCGCAAGAAAGCTGACAAACTCTACAAGGAACTGGTCAAGCGCGGTAAGAAAGTTGAAAAGGACGCCAAGAAGGCCGTCGACGACATCGACCTGCCGAAGCTGGAGCTGGACAGCCTGACTGACCGCAAGAAGCTGGACGAGCAGCTGGACAAGGCCAAGGCACGCTTCGAAGAGCTGAAGGAATCCGTCGGCTTCAAGTCCGCTGCCTAAGCGGATCCGACAAGAACCACTTATCCCTGCATGTCGGGGATTTTTCGGGGCCACATTGTGGCCCCTTTTTTTTGGTTCTTCAAAAGATAGCGTGATGGTGGGTTTGGGCCGGCCTACGTGATAGAGAGAGGCCACCAACACTCAGAAGGCCAAGATATTCGTATTGGCGGCCTCTCTCTATAACGCCTGCCTCCTCTTTCCCACTGCCGTGGCATTTGTAACCCTTACCTTGTGTACTTCGTAAGCCGGCGTGAGAGTGCCTGATGGCCCCGCTCTCGGGATTGAACCCCTCCGGGGTGCCCTCGGTCGGCCGGGAGCCCGGAGGTCTCCCGTCTTTCCCTCGGTTCAACCCATACGCGCGGAGCCATCAGCCTCTCTCGCGCCTCTAGCGGGGTGACGTGGAGAATCCCCGTAGGGTGCGCACCGCGCACCATTAAAAGACCAGTCCAGGTAAGTGCGTCAGCGATCCGCTAGCTTGCTCACAGGTAGGTCGGCCACCGGGGTGT
Organism: Haliea sp.; assembly: GCA_009937575.1. Taxonomy (GTDB): domain Bacteria; phylum Pseudomonadota; class Gammaproteobacteria; order Pseudomonadales; family Halieaceae; genus JAACFI01. Next base: position 122 of record JAACFI010000294.1, on the reverse strand, counting down.
ACTGCAGCGGAATATTTCAGGAGGGCGACCTCGGGAAGGCCGGAGGGCCGACCGGAACTCGACTCGGAATAGAATTGGTCCTCTTTGGGGTTAGCGTGGTCGTGCGAGCACGATGGAGCAGC
>JAACFI010000293.1 GCA_009937575.1 Haliea sp. | reverse complement strand
AGGTCGGCGGTGACCCGCTCGATCTTCGCCTTGTTGATCATGTCGGTGCCCTTGAGCGCCCCGACTAAGATGATACCGGCGATAACCAGCACAATGGCCAGTTCCACCATGGTGAAGCCAGCCTGACGCCGGCTGTTGATGAACGCTGCTGATTTGCTCATAAATCCTCCGATGCATTCGATGCAAACGCAATCTCATGGCCTGGATGATCGGGGGATAAGGCGAAACAAGAGCTTTGAATTCCGAGCCTACCGAGCTCGAGATACTCATTCACTTGGTTCCGGCAATCCCGCTGTCATAGGACTCTCGCCCCTTAGACCGGTGACTTTGCGTCCCTACCTTTCGATAGGTTTGCCCTTTTACAGAATGCCGCTACAGACAGGTCATTCATCAGAAGCGGCGGCACTATCAACTTAAGGGGAACTAAAGGGTGATGCAAATCACATTTTTTCATGATGAGATATAGCCAATGGCTATATGTGAATTTTACTGAGCGGCGTTTCTGGAATGTCTGGTGCTTGAAGCCCAGATTTACCAACTAAATCAAGCCATTAGATATGCCACTAAATCTCCCGGCTGATAGTCGAGGGATCTGGTGCCTCTATTTCTTCTTATTCTTATTCTTGTCTTTTCCCTTTTTCTTACTGTTATATTTGTCGTCATCCTCGAATTCTTTACGGATTTCGTCCTCCACGGAGGCCTCCTTCTTGCTTCCGTTTCCGTGACCTCGAGACTGCTTCTCCGCAGCGTTTTCCCGACCATGCTCACCAGGATTGTCGGGACGACCCTTACCTTTGCCAGGGTGGTCATCGTCATCAAATTCTTCTTTAATGGCTTTTTCCAGAGAGGAATCTTTGTCCTTTGCCAATAGTGGAGAAGATGCCGTAAAGGCGACCAGTAAAAGCACTGCGAGTAAACTTTTCATCAAAGTCTCCAGCCAGGAATTGATCGCCAGTTTACACCTTTCAGCTCAATATCTGGTACTGCTGAAAAAGGCTTGTCACCAGATGCGGACGGCTTGCTCGATCGGCCGTCTATAAAGATTATCAGTTGCTGACAGTGAAGCTAAGGAGCGATTTTGGCTATCCCGCATAACCCAGACAATTCTGATTACCGGAGTCACCGATGGTATTGGACTTGAAACAGCGAAGGTGTTGGCGGGCCTGGGGAACAAGGTATTGATACATGGCCGCAGCGACGCAAAGTTGGCCGACACCCAACAGACGCTCTCGCGGGTCACCAACGCCGGGGCAATAGAGTCCCATCGTGCTGATCTGTCAGACGTCGCGGATTAACGAATCAGCGCCGAACACAACAGGCGAGTGAAGGACGTTTTTTCAGCCGCCCTGAATCCGGGGCATCAAATAGACCTCCGAGCCATCGGGGATTTCGACATCCCAATTATCGCGATAAATTTCACCGTCGACGGCCAGGGCAATACCTTCGTCGATATGTTTTTGTAAACGAGGGTATTTCTTAACCAGTTTGCGCATGAGTTCGCGCAGCGTCTTCGCTTCAATCTCGAGCGCATCGGCCCCGCCGAGCGCGGGGCGGAACGTCGAAATAAAGGTCACACTGACCATTGCCCTACGCGCACCCGACGTCAGCCACCCGCCTCTTCAATGGCCTTGAGGATCCGCGGCGGTGACATCGGCACGTGGTTCATGCGTACACCCACCGCGTTGGATATCGCATTGCCTATGGCCGCCAGTGGCGGGACGATGGAGGTTTCACCCACCCCACGTATACCGTAGGGATGGTTGGGGTTGGGTATCTCCAGTATCTGGGTATCGATAAACGGTAGGTCCGAGCAGACGGGGATGCGGTAGTCGAGAAAGCCCGGGTTCTGCAGCCGCCCGTCCTCCCCGTAGATATATTCCTCATTGAGCGCCCAGCCGATACCCTGCGCCGCCCCGCCCTGCATCTGCCCTTCCACGTAGGTGGGATGGATCGCCTTGCCCGCATCCTGGACGACGGTGTAGCGGAGGATGCGCGTTGCGCCGGTTTCCGGGTCCACTTCCACGTCGCAGATGTGGCTGGCGAAGGACACCCCCGCGTTATCTGGCACCGATTCGTTGTGACCGGCAATGGGCCCGCCGGTGGTGGGCGACGCCGCGGCAATAGCTGCCAGTGACAGCGGCTTCAGCTTCTTATACTTCTTGAGCCTGGGCCTGGCGTGACCGTCTTCCCAGATCACATCTTCGACGGGGATTTCCCACATTATGGCCGCCCGCTCGCGCAGGACGTCAATCGCCTGGCGAGCCGCAAAGATAATCGCCATCCCGGAGGAGAATGTGCCGCGACTGCCTTCGGTCGTGTCGTTGTGGCCCAGGGAACCGGTGTCGCCAATATGCGCTTTCACCTGCTCATAGGGAACGCCCAACTCCTCGGCGGCGATCAGTGATAGCGAGGCACGCGCACCGCCGACGTCAATGGTGCCCACGGTGACCGTGACCGTACCGTCGGTGGCGATGTTGATATCGGTGCAGGTCTGCCCGCCAAAGTTGAACCAGAAACCGCAGGCTATCCCCCGGCCCTGGTTTTTCTTCAGCTTCGCTCGCATATGGGGGTGGTCTTTCACCGCTTCCAGCGTGGCCCCGATGCCGATGGGGCCGTAGACCGGACCGAATGAGGAGCGTGTGCCTTTCTTGGCGGCATTCATGATGCGGAAATCCAGGGGCTTCATGCCCACCTTTGCCGCCACCATGTCGATGGTGCTCTCCACGGCAAAGGACGCCATGGGGGCAGATGGGGCACGGTAGGCCGCCACCTTGGGCCGGTTCACCACCACGTCGTAGCCCACGCTTTTGACGTTAGGCAGCTTGTAAGACGTGAAGGCCGTCATCGCCCCGATCGCCGCCCACGGCATGCCCGGTATGTACCCGGGGAAGGCACCGCCCTGGTACCGAAGGGCGGCAAAGGCCGCGATGATCCTGCCGTCTTTCTTGGCCCCGATCTTGACGTCGATGGAAGTGGACGAGGTGGGGCCGCTCGCCCGGAAAACTTCTTCCCGGCTCATAACGACCTTTACCGGCCGGTTGGCCTTGCGGGACAGGGCCAATGCAATGGGCTCCATCCAAACGTGGGTCTTGCCCCCGAATCCCCCACCAATTTCCGAGGAGGTCACTTTCAGCTTGGCGATATCCATCCCGAGCAGGGTGGCGCAAACACTGCGGTAGTGGAAATGTCCCTGGGTGGTGACCCATAACTCCCCGGTACCGTCGGGACTGGCACTGGCCACGCAGGCGTGGGGTTCGATATAGCCCTGGTGGGTCTGCTCGGTCTTGTAACTCTGCTCTACGATGACATCGGCCTGGGCAAACCCCTTGTCCACATCACCGTGACCGAATTCAGCCACGTTGTAGACATTCGACGGCTTCCTGGGTTTCCGCGGAAGGCCGGCGGTATAGATGTGATCGTGAAGGACCGGCGCGTCTGGCTTCATCGCCTCGTCCACGTCGGTGACATGGGGCAGCACCTCGTAGGTCACCTTGATCAGTTTCAGGGCTTTCTTTGCGGTCTGCTCATCCACTGCGGCCACCGCCGCCACCGCGTGGCCATCGTACAGGGCGCGACCCCGGGCCATGCAGTTTTCCAGGATGGTATAGGCGGTGGCATCGCCATTGGTCAGGTCGGGCAGATCGTCGCTGGTAATCACCGCCTTCACGCCACTGAGCTTCTCGGCCCGGGCGGTATCGAGCCTGGTGATACGCGCGTGGGCATGAGGTGAGCGCAGGAACAGGCCCACCAGCTGCCCGGGTGCATTGTGGTCAGCGCCGTACCTGGCGCGGCCTGTCACCTTGTCGACGCCATCCGGCCGCTGTACGCGGGAGCCGATGACTTTGAATTTCTGGTTGGTAAAGCTCGGATCGTTTCCCATGTCAGTATCCTGTTACTTTTTACTTTTTTTGCGTCGCTGTTTCTTTTTATCCAATTGCCGCAACTCTTTCGCCGACGCCTGCACGGCGTGAACAATTTTGTCGTAGCCGGTACAGCGGCACAGATTCCCCGCCAGTGCGTAGCGGATCTCCGTTTCCGTGGGATTGGGGTTGCGCTCAAGCAAGGCCTTTGCCGCCATCAGGAACCCGGGGGTGCAGATGCCGCACTGCAGGGCCGCGTGGTCTATGAAGTTCTGCTGCAACGGGTGCAGCTTTTCGCCTTCCGCCAGACCCTCGACGGTGGCAATTTCCCGACCCTGGGCTTCCGCCCCCAATACCAGGCAGGAGCAGACGAGGCGGCCGTCGAGGGTGACGCTACAGGCACCGCAGTCCCCGGTACCGCAGCCTTCCTTTACCCCGGTCAAACCGACCCGGTCGCGCAGGGCGGTCAGCAGTGTCTCTTCCGGCGGGCAGGCGAACTCCACCACGTCGCCGTTGATTGTGGTTGATACCAGCATCAGGCACCTCCTGCACGTTGAAAGGCAAGTCTGGCCGCACGTTTTCCGAGTACACCGGCGACCTTGGTGCGGTACTCGATAGTGCCGCGTTTGTCATCGATCGGGTTACAGGCTGCCGAACAGGCCGCAGCCAGCTTGTCCAGGGCAGCGTCTTCCAACCGGGTGCCGACGATGGCCCTCGCGGCCGCCGGCACGATAATCGCTGTCGGGGCGACTGCACCAAGCACCACCCGGGCAGTCTTGACCCGCCCCCGCTCCAGGGTGAGATTGACGCCGGCGCCGACTACGGCAATATCCATTTCTGTCCTGGGGATAAAACGCAGATAGGCGTCCCCTGCCCTGGCACCCCGTGGCGGCAGGACGATGGCTTCGATTAACTCTCCCCGGGCCAGCGAAGTCTCGCCGGGACCGGTCACAATTTTCTCGACCGGTACCGTGCGACGGCCTTTCGGGCTCACTACCACAGCCTTCGCCTTAGCAGCGATCATGGCGGGGACACTGTCCGCCGCAGGGGAGGCATTACACAAATTGCCCACCATGGTGCAGCGGCTCTGGATCTGGTCAGAGCCGATCAGGTTGGTCGCCTCCACCACCCCGGGCCAGGCCTTCGCCAGGGTCTTGTGTTCACCGAGCTGGGCACCCGAAACCGCGGCACCGATGCGCGTACCCTTGCTCGAATGGGTGATGGTACTCATGGCGGGGATATGTTTGATATCCACCACAAGATCGGGTTCGATATGGCCAAGCCTCATGCGCACAAGGAGATCGGTGCCTCCCGCGAGCACGAATGCCTCACCAGGTGCATTTTGCAGCAGCGTTGCCGCCTCTCGGGTCGTCGATGGTGATTCGTATCTCACAGGACTGTCACGCTCCGTTATTAGATTTAAGCGATAGCAGGAGTATGGCTCTACCAGAGAAATTGATCAATAAAGAACTGCTCTCGCACGGGGGGTACAAACAGGTTTGTAATGACTGGTGCTCCCCCGTTGGCTATTCCAAAAATCAAGCAGTGGCGACATTGCTCGGCTATTTCGACACGGCAGCTTTTCGCCAGGGTTTCCATCGTTGGCACGGACAACGCCCCAGCGATTATCGCGCCAGCGTGCAAAAGTAACACTGAGCATAACAAATCCTTCCCGAGTGGAAATTTCTTCTTAAGGCACCTCTGATTAATTCGGTGATACCTCAGGCTTTGCGTCTACTCTGCCCGGAAGGCGCAGTCGTGCAGGAAGGCTGGTTGCCTTTCAA
>JAACFI010000292.1 GCA_009937575.1 Haliea sp. | reverse complement strand
GAACTCGATGGGGAGCACCTGTGCCAGAGTACCCGGGTGGCCTGGGGCAGTGCCGGCCCCGAGAGTATTTTCCTGGTGGTGGAGAGCCAGGCACGTATTGTCGCGGCCCGCAGCGCCTATCGCCGCAACCTGTTATGGCTGTCGCTGGGCGCCACCTTGCTGCTGTTACTGGCTCAGTCTCTGGTGGTGCGCTGGGGGCTGGCGCCGCTGAGGGATATGGCCGCCGATGTGGGTCGCCTCGAGCGGGGCGAGGCGGACCAACTGGGAGGGGACTACCCCGGTGAACTGGTGCCGCTGACGGACAATATCAACGTTCTGCTGGCCAGCGAGAGGGGGCGGCGGGAGCGGGTGCGCAACACCATGGACCGCCTGACCCACGTGTTGAAAACGCCGCTGATGTTGATACGCAACAGCAGCGACGACGACCGCGGCTTCCGCGAGCTGGTCCAGGAACAGGTCACTCGCATGCTGGGCGTCGTCGAGGGTGAATTGGCCCGCGCCAGGCTGGATGGTCGCGGCGCAGATATCCTCGGCAGGCCGGTGCAGGTGCGACCGGTACTGCAGCGGATTGTCGACGCCTACGCGCGCCTGCCCCGCCGCGGGCCCGCGGCGGACCTGTCCGAGGCCCCGGATATCGATACCAGCGGCATCCGCAACGATGCGGTATTCCCGGGTGACGAAAGAGACCTGCAGGACCTGTTCGGCAGTGTGCTGGAGAACTCGCTGAAGTACTGTCGCGAGCGGATTTCCGTGGGCGCACAGATGGAGGCAGAGGGGGACCGCCAGGTCCTCGTCATCAGTGTGGGGGACGATGGTGAGGGGATTCCCGAGGGGAGCGAGCGCGAAATCCTGCAACGGGGCGCCCGGGCGGATACCGCCAGCCCGGGACAGGGCCTGGGCCTGGCCATCGTTATCGAAATCGTCAGTGCCTACGGTGGCAGCCTCAGTACCGGGCGTTCAGACCTGGGCGGTGCGCTGTTCGTGATCAAACTGCCCGGGGTCTAGCCCAACTGGTGCAATATCGGGGCTGGACAGTCGGTCGTTGAGCCGCACTTCATCGCTTTCCCACAATTAATTCAATCTGTTCAGCCTTTGTTCAGCCTGGCCGTGCAATTCTCTCTGCCATAGCGGTTTAACCCGGCATGGAATTGAAACGGACAGATGCGAAAACAATTCTCTTTTGATCACTGGTTTTCTGGTAGCCGTCTGGCGCTTGCGCTGTGCATCGGGCTCCTGCACACGCAGGCGTCAGCGGCCCAGTCCAGTGATCTTTCCCGTTGGCTCAACCGGCAGTTGGTACCCCAGGCACGTGACCTGCTCGAGCAGCATCCACGCTTCGCGCGACGCAGCGTGGCAGTGGTCAATGCGGGTGAGGATGCGCTGGGCGATGCGGTGGTCACGGTGCTTTACAGCCAGTTGGCGGCCGATTCCGGGATTGTCCTTGTTGCGCAAACGGTGGAAGTACCTTCAGCGGCAACCACCAGCGTGGATCAACTACCCTGCCGGCATAACCCCTCCAGTGAATTGCAGTTGCGGGTAAAAACCATGACCGGGCGAGCGAGCGGCGACAGGCTGACCGTCGAACTGGTGGATAACCTCGCCCAGGACACCGGGCAGGCGCGACTTTGGCAGTGGACCGGGGGTCTCAGCCGCGCCGAGCGCCGCCGTGCCGGGGAGCCCCGTGCGCCGCTGCCCGGGAACGGTTCCCTGGAATCCCCCTGGGCCGCGGGCGACGTGGAATCCGCTGCCCGTGCACTGAGCAGGGAAATCGCCTGCGGCCTGCGACCTTCCATCGCCACCCGCCTGCGCCTGGATTGGCCGCAGGACTTGCCTCTGCCTGCGTTGTTTCGCGATACGGTCAATACCAGCCGCCACTACCTGGCCAGATATCGTGAAATCGTTATCGACCACCAGCAGGCGGCGGATTATGTGATGGGCGTCGAGCTCAAACCCTTTCGCGACGATACCTGGCAGTTGTGGCTTACCGGCAGTCCGCGCATCCCGATGCGCGACGCGGTGCAGGCGGTGGCTTACTTCCGGGTGAGGGATTTACAGTGGCCGACCGGTCCCGGGGACTCTCCGGGCCCCCTTCCCACTGGGGAGGCGGGCGATTACCTGGCGGTGGAGATGCTGGGGGCGATCCAGTCCGAACGCGGTCGTTCGCGTGCTGACCTGCAGGTTGCACTGCGCCTGGTGAATCGTGCCGAGTGGCCCATCGCCTATTCCCTGCGCCTGTCCGGCGGGCACTTCAACCACTGTGTTGCCCGCCCCGGTTACTACCGTCACGACCGCTATGGACTTCTGTCCGGCACTCTTGCCCCGGGTGCCAGCGAGGTGCGGCGGCTGGTCGTGGAGGGCCTGGAGCACAGGCCCTACCCCTGGTTTGGTATTCCCAGCTGCGCCGGTTCCAGCGACCTCGATGCCCTCGAGCGCTACGCAAGCCAGGGACACCGGGTGACCGAATATGTACGTTGGGATATGTGAGGAGCAGACCATGGGATCTACTGTTAACGGGATTGTCGTGGGCGCTATTGCCGCCGCTTATCTTGCCGCCAACCACGGTGAAGACCTGGCCTCGACCTGGGACAGTGCGAGGGTTTACCTGTCGGGGTTGCCCGTCCCGGAGATCGCGGAAACTGACGCGATCGCCGCAGAGGATCAGGCGATCACTCCCGAACCGTCGCAGACGCTACCTATATCAGCAGACTCTGAAACATCGGAGGAGGCCGGGGCGGCGTCAACAGTACAACCACCGCCTTCGCTGCAACAGCGTTGGGCCGATTTTGCCGCCAGTCCCCCGTCACTGCCGACCAGGGCGGAATTTCCATGGCGTCATTGTTTCCGGCGCGCCGCTGCCAGTTACGACCTGCCGGAGCCCCTGTTGCTGGCCATAGCCAGTGGCGAAAGTGGCTTCGATCCGGCGGCCCGTTCCGCTGCCGACGCGGTCGGGCTGATGCAGATCCGCTGGCCCCAGACCGGCCATCACCTGGGTATCTACCGGGAGGCTGATCTCTACGACCCCTGTACCAACGTGGACGCCGGCGGGCGCTATCTGCGGGAGTTGGCAACACGCTTTAACGACGACCTGCACCTGGCGGTGGCCGCCTACAACTACGGTCCCGCACGAATTGCCGGGGACGATATGCCCGAGGGCGCGCGCTGGTACAGCCAGTATATCTACCAGCACCTGCAGCAGGTTCTCGGCCGGGAACACCCGGCCAGCAGTGAGTTGTTGCACTCAGGTGGACAGCCTGCCGGTGGCCACCTGGTACTGATGCGATTCAACCGGCCACAGCGTGCCAGGGATTTTATCCATTATCTCCAGGGCCAGGTGCCCGGACTCGACCTGCAGCAGCAGAGCGAGGTGCTGGGTCAGCAGGAAGTGGTGTTGCTGTTCCGCGATCAACAGGAACGGGACCGGGCCCTGGCCAGTCTGGAAGCAGCGGGCGTCGGCCCACTTCTGTCCGCTGGCGATCGTTCACATACCCTCTAGGAGCAAGCCTATGAAAAATTTTCAGAGAAATCGAAACAAGCGGGTGCTCGCCGTGGCCTGCGCCTGGGCGCTGGCCCTGGGGCATGGCATGGTCCAGGCAGTGCCACAGTCCACGGCGGAGACCCGGCCGCGGATCAACCTGTTCCCCACCTCGGTGGTGGAGAACCTGAGTGAGACCTCCCGCGCGGCACGTGAGATGGAAAACGGCATGTACGAGGTCGTGGCGCGCCTGGAGAAGCAGAAGCAGGCCTACCAGGGCACCCACTGCGATGGCAGCGACGACCCCGGTTGTGTGCAGCTTCGTAAGGCCATACGTGGCACCTACAAAGAGATGCTGGAGGTGATGCAGGCCGGGATCCCGCAGATGCGTCGCAGCCTGGATGCCACTGCGGATTCTATGGGGACCAGCCTGCGTTCCGAGATCGGCCGTAAGATGACTCCCGCCGACGTGCAGCGGATTCTCGGCGGTCGAGCCGCGGGGCAACAGGGACTGGCGGCGTCGACCGCCTCGTCAAAACGCCAGGGAAAGCTGAGCAAAATGTTCTCCCGCTACTACGAACTGGTCAAGCGCGGCGGCAAGCAGTCTGACGCGCTGCCGGTACTGGCATCACAGATCTACCTGGACTCCATGCAGTCCCTGTATTTCCTCGACCTGATCGAGGCGGAAATCGGCTCCCAGAGCACCGAACTGGTCCTCGAATTGGAATGGGGTGAACTGACGGACCAGATTACCGCAACCGTTACCGACGTGAAGGCACTGTTGTGGGGTGAATCAGACCAGGGGCAGGAAATCCTCGAGGTGGGACTGGAGCGCGCCGCCCCCGGTGACAACTACAGCGACCTGCTGGTGCAGTGAAAGGAACAACGCAATGGAGGACATCACCATGACAAGGAACAGACGATGGATGGCGCGGGCTTCGGTGTTGGCAGCGGTGCTGGCGACAGCAGCCTGCAGCCAGCAACCCCGTCATGATACGGGATACTGCAGCCTGTCTCACACCAACAATGTGGACCGACTGTTTGCGGAAGCCTCGGAAAATCTGCATGACAGCAACTGCCACTACCACTTTCCCGAATATCGGGAACGGCTGGTCGCCGCGGCCAAGGGTGCTCCCGGCCCTGAAAATGAGGCCCGGTTCGCCGGCCTGCTGCGCGAGAGTATCGATCTCGGCATTATCTCGAAACGCCAGGGGCAGGAAGTGTTCAGCCAGTATTTCGACCCGGAGTTCTATGCGGTGAAATCGGAACCGCGCAGCAGCTGCTCTTCCCTGAAACACAGGGACCGGATGCAGACGGCCATGCGCGAGGAGCTGGCCTACAAGCGAGAGGGTATGCTGGAGATACTCGATGACCAGGCGCGCTTCCGCCAGGCGCAGCGCTATTACAGCGACCTGAACCTGGTATTCGACGCGGTGGATGTCGCCTGCAGCCAGGAGTTGTAGAAGCCGTGCCGCTGCGTTCGGGTGTGCCGGGTTTCCTGTTGGGACTGGCGCCGGGGGCCCTGCTGGGGATCGCGGCGGTGCAGTTTGCCGACCTTGCATTCTTTGTAGCCCCCGGCGGACCGTGGCGGGCAGGATTGCTGCAGGCCTGGTCGCTGGTGCACGAAAACCTGCGGGGTTCGGTCCTGCCCTTCGCCCTGATTGTGCTGGCCTACACCTGGCAGCTCGGCAAACTCAGGCGATTGCTGGCCGGGGGAGAGCCGCCCCTGGAACAGGTATTGCGCAGTGAGCAGTTGCTGGATCTGTGTGCCAACCTGTTCTTCGGGGTGGGAGTGATCTGGACCGCGATTGGCATGCGCGATGCCCTGATACAGGCTCTGGGAGACCCTTCTTCCGGCCTGGACAGCGGTGCCTTCATGGTACTTCAGCGCATGGTGGACGGCGGCATTCTGCTGGCCCTCAGCACTACCATAGTGGGCGGTATAGGCGGTTACCTGATGCGCGGTCTCAAGTCCGTACTGTGCGGGAAGCAGTTGAACCAGGTATATATGCACGCGAGCCGCGGGCAGTTCAAGGAGGGACTGGCGGTACTCAGGCGCATCGAAGAGGCGGTGAGTCCCGCCGGCGACGTGGAAGGGGAGGGTCGGTGAGACCGCCCTGGTCGGGGCAGGGCCAGGAATCCGCGGAACTGGAGGCCCTGCAGACCGATGTGATGCGATTTATCGCCATCCTGGGCTT
>JAACFI010000291.1 GCA_009937575.1 Haliea sp. | reverse complement strand
AAGGTTATAGACCTGTTAGCCAGTGAAGGCTTCGACCCGGTCTACGGAGCCCGTCCGCTGCGACGCGAGGTTGAACGCCAGGTAGAAAATCCGCTCGCCATGAAGATCGTCCGCGGTGAATGCCCGGATGGCAGCAAGGTCGCGATACGGGTCAAAGACAAAGCAATCACCTTCGACATCACCTAATCAAGGGGTCAGACTCCTTGAACTCCAGTAGCCAGCCCTCCGCAGAGCAAAACCTGCCGACAGGACGACTACGGCTTAATTGGCTCGATCCCCGCTGAGATAGCGACCGGCCTCAAAGCCGGCAAAGAAGTGTTCGACCATGGGGTGATCGATGGGATCACCCAGGTCGTCGGCCTCCAGGTTGCGCTCGGCCACGTAGGTCGAGTGCTCTGCCTGGTGCACCAGCACCTGGTACCAGGGCTTGTCCTTAGGCGGTCGCGAGCGCGCCACCGCATCGTACCACTCCGGGGTACCCTGAAAGCGCGGATGCACATCGACGATGACGCCGCGATAGTTAAATAGCCGGTGATGCACCAGTTGCCCGATGGCAAACTTGGCCCTGACGATCGATGTTACAGTTCCCATTGCCACCTCTATTTCAAATCTATCCAGAAGTATAGAATCAATTCTGCCCCCGGCCAATCAAGGGGTCAGACTCCTTGAACTCCCTGTTTTAAATAGGCTTTTTTTACTACCTAAACTTCCCTAAGAATTAATCAGCAAAACATCCTGCCCTCATCAGGCTTTCTAAAGCTCCGCTTCTTAAGGTCCAGTTACGTATTTACCAGCGGCGTACCAACCCGGTCGCCGTGTCTGGCCCATTGCAAACCCAGGGGGTAGCAGCCTATGACAGCCACAGCAGTCGAATTGAACGACATCAGTAAACTGAATCCAGTTTCTGTTCAAAAGGTAGTAGTGCCACGCTCAGTGCAGGAAATTCAGCAAGCAGTTGCTTCTACTTCAGGGCCGATCTCCATCGGCGGAGCGCGCTGCAGCATGGGAGGCCAGCCATTTTGCCGCGACAGTCTGCACCTGGACATGCGCGAACTCAACGGGATCCTCGCCTTTTCGCCGGAATCCAGGGAAATCAGTGTACAGTGCGGCGCTACCTGGCGACAGATCCAGGAACACATTGATCCCCATGATCTCTCTGTGAAGATCATGCAGACCTACGCCAACTTCACGGTGGGCGGGTCGCTTAGTGTAAATGTGCACGGTCGCTATGTCGGCCTGGGACCATTGGTCCAGTCAGTAAAATCCCTGTTGATTGTACTGGTGGACGGCACTGTTCACGAGGTGAGCACCACTGAAAACCCTCAGCTTTTTTTCGCTGCGATCGGCGGCTATGGGGGCCTCGGAATCATCGTTGAGGCCACCTTGCAACTGGAGGGCAACTTCGCGGTCAGCCGCTCGACTGTCAGGCTGAAACGGGAAGACTACCTGGAGTTTTTTAACAATCGCGTGGGCAATAATCGCGACGCCATTTTCCATAACGCGGATTTGTACCCGCCACACTACGACACCATGACTGCCGTGACCTGGGAGAGAACCGGACAGCAGGTCACGGTGAAACGCAGGCTGCAGGATCCGCAAAGGCGTCATCTTTTACAGCGATTCTTCATGCATGACATTACATCGAGGAAATACGGCAAATGGCGGCGCGAGTATCTGCTCGACCCACTGATCTATTTGCGAAAAAAAGTGCATTGGAAAAACTATGAAGCCAGCTACGATGTGGCCGAACTGCAGCCAATCAGCGACGATGGCGGCACCTTCCTGCTGCAGGAGTACTTTGTACCGGTCGCGACCTTTGACGACTTCGCCGACCGCCTCAAGCAAATCCTGATCAATTACGACGCGAACGTGGTCAACATATCCGTACGTCACGCCACCGGGGATCCGGGTACCTATCTGGCGTGGGCCCGGGAAGACGTATTCGCTTTCGTGCTGTATCACAAACAGGGCAATACGCCGGCTGATGCCAACAGGACCGGCGCGTGGACCAGGGAATTGACCAGCGCCGCCATCGAGTGCGGTGGGTCCTACTACCTGCCCTACCAGAATCATGCCACGGCGGAACAGTTCTCCAGGGCCTATCCCCGAGCGGGGGAGTTCTTTGCGCTGAAGCGGGTGCTAGACCCCAAAAGCCGCCTGCGGAACGTACTGTGGGACAAATACAATCCAACCGAGAGCGAAGAGCCGGAAAGGCACGGTCCCTCAGAATTCAGGAACGTGCTGGGAAATACGCATTGGGCAGACAGGCTCTACAGGTTCCTGCAGGTCGTCTTCACCCTGTACGAGTCGGAAAAACTGTTTACGTTGCTGGATACAGCCGCCCGCCGCTTCACGGATGACGAGTCGATCTACAAACACGTCCTCGCACAGTTGCCGCAAATAAGACCGAAGCGCCAGCTGACCCGCCATGTGCTGCCCGCTATTCGCAAGCAGAAGCAGGTACTGGCCGGGCAGACAAAATCGATACTGCGCGACGCTGGAATAGTAAACGGCTACCTGGAGATAGGATCGACTGGCTTCTACGTCGGTGAGCTGCAAAAGCACCTTATGCTAAAGCCGCCACTGCTGGTCATGGACCAGCAGGCGCCCGGCTACACGCCGGCCGACATCGTCAAGCGGGGGCGAGTTCGCCAGTACGGTACTTTTATCGATCTGGACGATTATGCGCCGATTAGCTCAAGTGCTATCGGGGACAGTTCTCTGGAACTGGTCACCTGCTATATCGGCCTGCACCACTGCCCGCCTGATAGATTACCGGCATTTCTCAGGTCTATCGCCCGCATACTAAAGTCGGGTGGGGTGCTTGTCCTGCGCGAGCACGATGTAGGTTCGCGCGAAATGGCCGAATTCGTCTCCGTCATTCACAGTGTCTTCAACGCGGGAACAGAAGAAACCTGGGAGTTCAACAATCGGGAAGAACGTCATTTCAATACGCTCGGCTTCTGGGTAGAAGCGATCGAACGTCATGGATTTATCGATATGGGAAACAGAATCTGCCAGGACCGTGATCCCACTGCAAACACGCTGCTGGTGTTCAGGAGGGTGTAGGTGAAATACCAGTCGATGTTGCAACCAGCGGACCCTCACCATCACATGACTGCTGCCGCATTACTGTATGACAGCAGCCCTGAGTTACTGCAGTTCATGTTCAGGGCTCCGAGCACCGCCACGGCCGTGCTCGCCAGGTTGTACCGCATGAGTTTCGGTCACTTCAGTCACAGGTTTGCCCAGGTAGCGATTACCGAGGGCAAGGTCGTGGGGATATCATTGGGCTACGGAGCCGGGGAACTGTCCAGGGAGTCCTTTCGCGGAAGCGCGGGCCTGCTGCTTAACAGCCCACCCGCGCTGTGGTGGCACCTGGTCACCAGGGTGTCATCGATCGTCGCGGATTATGTTCAGCCACCTGCAAGCGGCAGTTTTTACCTCAATAACCTGGCAGTGGACGCGAATTTTCGGGGCCGTGGTATAGGTTGCGATCTGTTGCGGGAAGCCTGTGCGAGAGCTCAGGAGTCGGGCTATCAACAAGTAGAGCTGGACGTGGCCTCAACCAATGCAGGTGCCATAAGATTATACCGAGCCTGTGATTTCGAAGACATTTCACGTTCAGAAGCCTGCGAAAACTGGCAGAAATATTCGCTGCCACCGCTGCTTCGTATGTGCAAGAACCTGTGATCAAGGAGTCTGACCCCTTGAACTTTTATGAAATTGACCTACTTTTATTAACGGATACTAAAGAGTGCAATACAGGGGAAATCGGGGCAATGTTTGGCAGATGGAGCCGATCCCGATGGTTTATCAACAACAGATCGAGAAACTTGAACGGCAACGCATTGACGATTACCTGCGCAGCTTCAAGTCGCCCGATCCCCAGATCAGCAGTACCAGTTTAACCAGTAAAGACCCATTGGAAGACTACTTGCTGGAAAGAGCGGCGGGCAAGCTTCAAGCTGCCAAAACGCGCCGCGACAAGCGCTGAAAGTCTGCTTAGCATTCATTATTCAAGGGGTCAGACTCCTTGATCCATCTTTTGAACGACTGAACGCTGCCTGATCTTAGATCAAGGAGTCTGACCCCTTGAAGTGCCTGTGCCATACTGTAAGCAACGTGGTCGGAGGGCACCTGGTGGAGGCACAGTTTGAACGATGATCGTCGCGGACAAGCGGGCCGCGGGCAGCCCCTGTCGGCGAGGGGTTTGCGACTCTGCTCTCTGTTCGGTATCGATATCTTCCTCGATTCCAGCCTGCTCATTATCTTTGTCCTGATCGTCTACATGCTCAGTAGTGCTGTGTTTCCCGACTGGCACCCGGACTGGGAGGCCTCCACCACCTGGCTGGTTGCCATGGCGGCTGGGGTGCTGTTCTTTGCCTCGCTGTTGGCCCATGAGTTGGCCCACTCACTGATGTCGCGCCGTTTTGGCGTGGAAGTCCACCGCATCACCCTGTTCCTGTTCGGCGGCATGGCGGAGATGGAGGACGAGCCCAGAGAGCCCCGCGCCGAATTCCTGGTGGCCATCGTCGGCCCCCTGACCAGTCTGGCGCTGGGTGTGTTGTTTTCAGTCATCGGGACGAGTATGGCCGGACCGGACTTCGCAGGGCTGCTCGACGAGGATCGGGAGGCCGCCCTTGCGAGCCTGTCGCCGCTTGCGACCCTGATGTTGTGGCTGGGCCCGGTGAACATTGTACTGGGGGTGTTCAACCTGATACCCGGTTTTCCACTGGACGGGGGCAGGGTATTCCGCGCGGTGGTGTGGTGGCTGACCGGGGACCTGCAGAGGGCGACGCGGCTCGCGACAGAAGCGGGGCGGATGTTCGGCTGGTTCATGATCATCCTGGGGGTGCTGCAGGCCATCTCCGGACTGCTCCTGCAGGGGCTGTGGTTGGTGTTGATCGGCTGGTTTCTGTCGAATACGGCGTCCGCCAGTTACCGTATGCTGGTACTGCGCGACCTGCTGGACGGCGTCAAGGCCCGTGACCTGATGCGTTCCCGCTTCGGCACGGTCTCGCCCCAGATGCGGGTAGAAGATTTCGTTGAGAATCACCTGATGCAGAGCCCCCAACTGCTCTGGCCGGTGCTGGAGGAAGAGCACTTGATCGGCCTGGTCACCCTCGAGGAGGTCCGCAAAGTCCCCGCCGGTGACCGCGACATGACAACCCTTGGCCAGGTCATGCGCACCGACCTGGGCACGCTCACCCTGGCGCCTGAAACCGACGCACGACGCACTTTCGAACTGCTCGCCGTCGGTGGCCTGCCGCTGGCCGTGGTCGAGCGCGGTCGGGTTCTGGGCCTGTTGTCCGGGGCCGATGCCGCCAAGTGGCTGGTACTGCACCAGCGGTGATATGCTTTTGACCCCATCCAGTCCCGGGAGGCGTTGCCGTGAAAACACGCGTTGTAGTTGTCGATAATCCTGATCGCCGCATCAGGCGCTAAGGTCGGGTTTTAGTCCACCGTGCCTCGAATCGGTCTGTTGGGTTGTGGCAATATCGCCGGGATAATCGCCGCCCACGGTGGTGACTACGCCGCCATCGACGCCTGTTATGACATCGATACACCCCGTATGCAGGCCTTCGGTGACAGGGTCGGCGCCCGGGCCTGCGATGACATCGATGCGCTATTGCGCTGCGACTTTCCCGTGCTGGTAGAGGCCGCCTCGGTG
>JAACFI010000290.1 GCA_009937575.1 Haliea sp. | reverse complement strand
GGGAGATTGGTGCAAGCGCTATCATGTTATCCAATCACGGGGGGCGCCAGCTTGAGGGTGCTCCGGCCCCGATAGACTGCATACCTGCGGTGCGAGACGCCATAGGTAATGACCTGGAATTGATCGTGGACGGCGGTATCCGCCGCGGCAGCCATATTATCAAGGCGATAGCTCTGGGCGCCGATGCCTGTTCGATCGGGCGACCATACCTTTACGGCCTCGCCGCAGGCGGGCAGCAGGGGGTGGAGCGTGCATTGCAGCTTTTGAAGGAAGAGATCGAGCGCAATCTTACATTGCTGGGGTGTCCTTCAATATCCGCATTGAGTCAGCAGTATCTCTCCTGAATTCCTGACCGATCGGCAATCTATCGTCTGTCTCTATTACTTTACAGTTGCTAAAGAATCATGACAGAACTGGTCGAAAATCTTACGGCCTGGTCGGCCGGAAACACGTGCTACTGGGCGAGGAAATCAGTGCCCGCAATACCAGCTTCTGGGATGCCTCTCCCATGCAAGGCAGAGCACTGGTACGGCCGGTGTCGACTGCGCAGGTCAGCGAAATACTGGCAACCTGTAATCAGCTCAAACAACCGGTCACCTTGATCAGAGACAACACCGGCGGTGTGCAGGGTCAGCATCCCAACCCCGATGAGGTGATCCTCAGCATGGAACGCATGACCGCCATCGAGGATATCGATACCGCCGGTGCGACGGCAACTGTTCAGGGGTGTTGCACTCTGGAGGCGCTGCAAACTGTGGTCGCTGAGGAAAGCATGCTGTTTCCGCTTGATCTCGGGGCGCGAGGCTCCTGTACTATCGGGGGGAACGTATCGACCAATGCCGACGGGCTCAATGTGTTCCGATACGGCATGATGCGCGACCTGACCCTGGGCCTGGAAGTGGTATTGGCGGACGGTCCCGTGTTGTCCTCCCTCAACCAGATGATCAAGAACAATACCGATTATGACCTCAAGCAACTGTGAGAGCGGCGCTAGGGATATCGTCGGTGCTTGTCATGATCGTTTTTCAGATGTTCAGTAGTGGCATGACAGTACTGGCAACCGACAGGGAGTAGGCAGGCGGTTTCATAGCGTGTTTTTGTACACGATGCCGTCTTTCATGATGATGCGGAAATTCTGGTCTGGATCCGTCATGATCGATATATCCTCGAGCGGGTTGCCGTCGATCACCAGCAGGTCTGCATAGGCGCCTTGCTCAATCACTCCCGTGGGGCCGTCAGGGTAGGGATTATTGGGACCAGTCATCTGTGCGACCTCGCCCGACCTGGAGGTAATGCCCCTGAGGGCATCGGCGGCTGAAACAAATTTCACCCACTGCAGCAGGTCCCTGGCAGCGGAATCATCGTAGGCAACGGACTTATTCCAGGGTGCCAGCAGATCAGTCCCGAATACCAGCTTCACCTTGTGCTTGACCATAGTACGCATGGCCACGGGGTAGGCATCGACCAGCGATTTCCATTTCCTGAATGACTCGGGTGAGAGCATCTGGGCGGCCAGCTCCTCCTCCAGGCCGAGGACGGCCTCCAGGTTGACGTTGACGTAGGCACCCTGCTTTGCCATTAGCTTCGCTGTCTCTTCAGTGACCTGCGGTGCATGCAGGATATATTTCACCCCGTTTTCCAGTGACATTTTTACAGCCTCATCCGTGTAGGCGTGTACCGAGACAAAAGTCTTCCAGTTTTTTGCAGCTTCTACGGCCGCCCTAACCTCAGCGGGCGATCCCTGCAAGCTGTGCAGGGGATCAAACCGGCTGCTTACGCCGCCGCTGGTCATAAGCTTGAGATGGGTTGCACCGTTGCGGAAATTTTCGCGGGCGCATCGAGTTACTTCCCCCGGGGTGTCGGCAATGCAGGAGGTATGCCGCTCGTACCAGTTTGTCGGCCCCCCATCGATGTTGGGGTGCAGGTCATTACGCGCTCGAAAATCACCGTGACCCGAAGTCTGGGAAATCAATGCTTCCGCGCTGTAAATCCGCGGCCCGACGAGAACGCCTTCATCAATCAACGGGCGTAAATATGCCGCGGGGCCACCGACATCCATGATAGTGGTAAAGCCATTCATCAGCATACCCTCAACACGCGCCGCCGCAAGCGCGCCGTGGGCCAGGGGACTCATGTTTTGGCGCGCTTCAGATATCTCACGAAAGATGGAGACGTGGGTGTGCATGTCGTGTAACCCTGGCATCAGGGTGCGGCCGCCACCGTCGATGATCACCGCGCTTTCGTCCGCTATGAGGCCCCGGCCGATTTTTTTGATTAGATTGCCCTCTATCAGAACATTCAGGCCGTTTTTCAGTGTGTCACCCCGGCCATCGTACACCGCCACATTGCTTATCAGTATTTGCCTGGTTACCGGTGCGTCGGCGCTGGCGCAGAAACTGATGGAGACGAGACAAGTTACCATTGCGTGTTTCAGTGTGTGGGAGAGTTTCATATCCTGCTCTTGCTGTGGGATGGTAGCGGCAACGAGTGTGCTGTCTTCAATGTAGACTTTCGCAGCTTGCTGCGTTGGATTCTTGGCAAAACAGGAACTTCGTTATGCCGCAGTTACCAATAGAGTCACATAGCCAATACTTTCCTTGACGCTGCGTGGGAGAACTTTTTAACTCGCACCTGTGATTGGGATTCGCTGATCACTGGTATGAAAGGGAGGTATTCGAGGTGGTATTCGACATCGCCAAATCCTATAACCCCGAACAGATCGTGTACTGCAATGATGAGGAATCTGGATTGCGGGCAATCATCGTGATACACGATACCACGTTCGGCCCAGCCGCGGGCGGCACCCGAATGTACGATTACCCCAGCGAGGAGGCGGCCCTCACCGACGCACTGCGGCTCGCTCAAGGAATGACACGAAAGTGTGCGATGGCAAGGGCGGGGGTCGGCGGTGCAAAGGCTGTCATCATGGGAGACCCAGGCGATAAGACGGAAGCCATGTTGCGATCCTACGGTCGTTTCGTTGAGCGACTCAATGGTGTTTTTATTACCGGCAACGATGTCAATATCCTCTTTGAGGACGCAAAGATCATTGCCGAGGAAACCGGCCACGTGCTCGGAGCCTCGGACCGATTAGGGCCTAGCGCTCCCGTAACCTCCCACGGTGTATTCTGTGGTATGCGGGCCTGTGTAGAAGAGATTTACGGTGGGAGTGACATGAACGGCCTTACCGTCGCGGTCCAGGGAATGGGTTCTGTCGGTTATGAGCTGGCGCGTGAACTGCACCGCGAAGGCGCACAACTCATAGTCACGGACATAAACGATACTGCCGCGGCGAGAGCCGCCGAGGAGTTTGGGGCCCGGGTAGTGGCAGCGGATGAAATCTACGGTGTCGAGGCGGATGTCTTCGCACCCTGCGCGATGGGAGCGGTTATCAATGACTCGACCATCGAACAACTCAGGTGCAGGATTGTTGCCGGGGCCGCGAACAATCAGTTGGCTACCTGCGCGCACGGCGACGAATTGTTCAGGCGCGGAATACTTTACGCGCCGGATTACGTGGTAAATGCCGGAGGCGCTATTTATGTGCGCCTGGAAAGAACCGAGCCGGAAGCAACGTCGCAGACGTTGATAGCGGCGGTAGAGATAATTGGGGAAACCATGGAGGAGGTTATTGCTACCGCCAAGGCGAAAAATGCCCCTACACACAGCACCGCTGATCAAATAGCTGATGAGAGAGTTCTAAGGGAGAAGGAAAGAAAATGCGTGGGGAAGAATTGACATGCCGTTAATGAGTAGCAGAGTCGGGCGCCGCAGCCTGCTCACAACCCATCGTTAACTGTGTCTGTGAATCCAGCGGCGCTGGACCTGGTGTAACCCAACCGCTAGACTAACCGCTTCGAATTCAGGCGGTCGGGGTTGTTGTGAGCCCGGTTGACAAAGGGTATACAACGTCGAAAGGCAATGTGTTGGCGCTATCCCAGGCCATCCAATCCTACGGCATTTCTCCGGAGTCCATTTTGCGTGAGGGCGGAGTGGATATCGCGCAGATTGATGATAACACCCGTATTTCCGCGACAACCATGGATCGAATGGTTCGCCTGGCGGTTGAAGCCACCGGTGATCCGGCCCTGGGGTTGAGGTTTGTCGACTTCGTGCAACCAACCTCCTATCATGCTCTTGGAATGGCCTTGCTTTACAGCTCGACCTTGCGGTCTTTCTGTCTGCGCCTGCAGCGTTACTTTACCGTCATAACGAATATGGACCAGATTGGCTTCGTAGAGTCAGAGGGTACATGCTTGCTGTCGTTCAAAAGTCTCTACGAGTACAGCGAACCCGCTGGTCGGGTGAGTTCTGACGCCTGGATAGCATACGTAGTCAAACTGCTGCGACAAATATACCGGCCTGATTTCTGCCCGGAGCGGGTGGCGTTGATCTGGTCGCCTCCGCAACCACTTCGCGCGAAGTATGAGGAGATCTTCCTGTGTCCACTGGATTTGTCGGTCGACGAAGGCAGGTTATACCTCGATGCGGGAGCGCTTGATCAGACCTTGCCCACGGCGAATGCCGAACTGGCCAGGCAGAGTGACCAGGTGGTTACTGAGTTTCTGGCCAGGATGAACAAGCCCGATCTGCCGGCTTTGGTGCACACGAAGTTGATCGAGTTTTTGCCATCGGGTAACTGCGATCGCGAACGCGTCGCCGCGTCCTTGAACATGACCGTCAGGACCTTGCACAACAGGTTGGGTAGATCGGGCACGAGCTACCGCGAATTGCTCGAGGAAACGCGCCGGGAACTGGCAATGGAGTATATCGAGCAGCGTCGCCACTCGATCAGTGAAATAGCCTACCTGCTGGGCTATGCTGACGTCGGCAATTTCTCCAGGGCGTTCAGGCGCTGGGTCGGTCTATCGCCGAACAATTACCTGAAGTTTCGCTGCTAGCGAGCAGTTCAGTGTGGGCTCAAATCTTTTCGATAAATAAGATAGTGGTTTGCGGAAATGCTTTCTGCAGTTTGCTGTCCATGGTAATGAGCGGGCACTGGCAATTGAGCGCGAGAGCGACGAATTCACAGTCATAGGCAGAGCAATTGCTTTGGCTCGCAAGAAACAGTACATCCAGGGAGGTGACATCCTATTCCCTGCCGCGCATGAAATCTTCCATTTCTGCCCGCCAGGCATCGCCCGTATTTGATTAAATTACAGATGCTGGAGTATCGGGCGGGATACGGAGCCGGGTTAGCTGAGAATACCAGAGCGTCGGGCAGAGGCCAGCGAACGCAACGCGCGCACCCGGCGGTTGATGGCGCGCATATCCTCGGCGTGCTCCTCGCGCCGTTTGCCGAGTTCGGCGCCGCTTACACTGATATCCAGCAGTCCGCGCGATTTGGCAACCTTGAGCCCGGTATTGAACATGAACTTGGCAATCGATTCGGCACTGACCACCTGGCGTTGCAGGTGGAGTTGCCGGCCGATGTTGAGGCAGTCGTTGATGAAGGCCTTCTGGTCGAAGCCTTCCGCACTGCCGTGTTCCAGCAGTTGTTCGGCCACTATACGGTATGACTCCAGATAGGGTTCCAGCGCGCCGTGACCGAGCAGGGGTGACAGTTCCCGAAAAAGCTGGTGCAGGCCGTCCTTGCCTTACTATGATTAGAGGCGTAGGGTGCGCACCGCGCACCATTAAAAACTATGATCAGAAAAAGAAGTTACAACAGCGGATTAATACTGGACCGAAGCTTCCGCAGCT
>JAACFI010000289.1 GCA_009937575.1 Haliea sp. | reverse complement strand
GCCAGGGCCTCCAGAGCGGACTCCTCCATCACCACCGGTGAGGCAGGGTCGGGAGGCAAGGCCAGCGGTTGGCTGGGCAGAGACAACGGCTCGTCCTGCCCCTGTGGTGCTGAAGCCCTGGCAGCGCGTAACTGGGTGACCTGCAGGGACTCGATATAGGGGGCCTTGGATTCCTTGGCCCAGGTCAACGGTGCGGCGAGCAAAATGATGATCATGCACAGTGCCTGGCACAGGACGACGGTAAACGCTGTGGTTTTTCCGCGCCGCGTCAGCTTGTTTCTGTTGGCAGTATTTCTGGACATCTCTAAGTACCGGATTCAAGATCGTTTCCTGTATTAGAGCAAGCGTAATGCCAAGCATGCCAAATGTATTTTTTATATTATTATCAATAGGTTAGAGATTATTTATACACTTTCCAGGAAACCTCTTTTGCATTTGGAATGGCAAAATGCAAAATGAATCCATCGCAGAATGCAAAATGATTCAGTCGCAGCATGCAAAATGATTCAATCGCAGAATGCGAATACCGAAGCGCCCGCCAGGGCGCCGGGATCAGGCCTGGAGATAACGATCTGCCCAGGGAGGCGGATCGACCGGCAGGCTCAGGAGTGAGTTCAGATCACACCCGTAGTGGCGCTGCAGCGCTTTTCTGGCGGAGGGCGGGATGGTGTCCGGGGTGGCCGCCTGCTTGCGCACATTCCACTGCTCGAACAGGAACCGGAGCCGGCCCCTGCGGGATTCCGGCAGCAGCTGCCACAAGCTGTAAAGAGAGTGGCGTTCACGCAGCCAGACCCGCACCGAGTGGGGAATACGGTTGCTGCCACCACCTTTGTGGATGACCTGGCCCAGGGTATCGGGCCGAAACCCCGGCTCGAGGCCAATGAACTGCAGCAGGCGATCCAAGGTGCCGGCAGGGTCGGCTTCCAGTTCCTCGGTGTAGAGCACAAGCAACTGCTGCGGCCCGAATAAACCTGCGTAATGCCGGAGAATACGCCCATACTCGCTCCATGCCACGTAAAATGCCGACTCCGGTTCGAATCCCTCGCTGTGGGTTGGCACCGGTAGTTCGCGATTTCTTTGCAGGGCTTCTTCGGCGAGCAGTTCTGCGACTGCCCTATCGAAATCACGCGGTTCTGTCTCCCTCCGCCTGCCCATCTGGTAGTGGGACCAGGTTCGTTCGATCGGGTCGCGCAATATGGCTACCAGCTTCACCCCAGGCATCATGGCACGAATACGCTCAGCAGTGCCGCTATCGCACATGTACTGTGGTGTAGCTTTGCCCCACAGCCTGCCGTCCTCGCCGCCGAAGTGACTCGCCGCAAATGTTTCCCAGGCCGGCCTGGAACAATCTTCCGCGGTAAAAAAAGGCACTTCTTTCTCCAGCGGCATATTGATGCCCGGGTGGGCGCGCAAATGTTCAAACAGGGTGGTGGTGGCGCACTTTTGCGCGCCGATAATAAGGAAGTCCAGATCTTTCACGAGCGGTCTCCGGTTGATTTTCGAAGGTAATAACGGGCTGCTGCATAGGAGGCCAGATTCTTGCCAGCAAGCGAACCACTGAAAAGACAGGCCAGGCCCAGTGCACCATGCGCTGGCCCTATCAGCGGAGCCAGGAGTACGGCGAAGAGAATGGAACCGAGCAGGGTTTTCAGTTCCAGTCCCGCACCTCCGGCCATGTTCAACAGTACACCGGACAGGCCGGTTGCTGCATTGACGCAATGCCCCGCAGCCAGCACCAGCAGGTAGGGCTGCAGGGTGTCGCCAGGAAGACTGAACAGTCCCGACAGCGGCCCGCCAGCCAGTAACAGCACAAGCATCATGGGAAAGAAGACGACGGAAGAAAGCCACTGGGTACGCCAGAGGAGAGCTCGCAACTCTTCGCGATCGCCCTCGGCAGCCGCTCGTGCAAACAAGGGGCCGAACACAGAAGCCATCAACAGGAGCAACATGGTGATGATGTTGACCAGTTTATGCGCCACGGCATAAACGCCGATCTCCGCGGGCCCGGAATACCAGGGCAAGACCAGGAAAGGCAGGTGCAGGAAAGCAATACCCAGAACACTGTTGGCCCACAGGGCGCGCAGGTCGCAATCATCCCGCGGAGGTAGAAATCGAGGGGCATCGCCTTGACCTGGTAACAGATTGAGTCGCCGATCAAGCGCGATCCAGAGCCACAGTGACGTCGCTGCAAAGCCTGCCAGGCCGGCCGCTAGCAGTATCACTGTAGGCACGGGCTGATCGGTCAACCAACAAACAGCGCAGACCAGGAGAATGATGCCGGGCATCACCAGGTTTTCCAGGGTAATGGCCGCCAGCGGTGCGTTCGCGCCCTTCAGGGCTTCGGACCCGAGACGCAGCAGGGCAAACAGCGGCGCCGCGATCACGACGGCCATGGCGATCTTCCCGTAGTCGGCCAGGCCCCCATTCGTCAGCAGATCACGGCCCACGACAAAGGCTATTGCGGCCAGGACTGCCAGACCGGCTGCCGCCCTCAGGATTCGGCCCGCCGCCCGCTGCAGATCTGTTTTTATCCAATCCCCGTTTCCTTCGGAATAATTCACCGCCACGACGCGCATGGCGCGGGCGGGCTGGCCACGAGCCAGTGTCTCTCCCAGCAAACACGACCAGGATGTGAATAGTTGCAGCACGCCCAGGCCCGCGGCGCCGGCCAGGGCGCCCACAACGACCTGCACCAGGAACTGAACGGCGATTCCGCCACCCCGGCTGGCGACCAGTGTTATAGCCGGTATGATTCCCCGCAAGCGAGCTCGCCATTGGACTGGCGAAGGGGTCAGGGTCGTCGCGGTTTCAGCCGACATTGGCAAGGACACCGGTATGGGAGAGCGGCCTGGAACGTGCGTGCTCTTTCAGACCAAGCTCAATAGCCCGATGCATCTCGCTGAACAGCCTGCGCCAGGTATACCGTTCCCGCACCAGTTCCCTGGAAGCGGTCTGCAACTCCTGCCAAAGGCCGGGGTCATCCAGCAACTGGTCAATACGCTGCGCCATGCACAGCGGGTCGTCTTCTACCAGCAGGTGCCGACCATTCTCGACCTCGATCCCCTCTGCGCCGACACTGGTGGTAACTGTCGGTATGCCTCGAGCCATGGCATCGAGCACCTTGACCTTCATGCCGCTGCCGAACAGTAATGGCGCAACGGAGACGCGGCTGTCGCGATAGACCGTCTGCAGGTCGGGCACATAGCCAGTTAGCGTGATGCCCGGATGATGTGCGACCGCGGCCTGCAACCGTTTATCGGGATTCTTACCAACGATATCGAAACGGAGATCCGGGTGTTTCTGCTGCAAAAGAGGCCAGACCTCGCCGAGAAACCAAAGCAGGCCCTGTACGTTGGGCTCCCATCCCAGGAAGCCGACATACATCAGTTTTTTCGAGGTATCTTCGTAGCACAGCTCGGGTAATACCAGCTGGCTATCGTCCCCCAGGTGGTAAGTGTCGCGAATCTTCTCGGCATCAACTCCCGCAGCTACCAGTTCCCGTGCGTCGTTCGGCGCGGCAAAAACCAGCCCGGCCCGGTTGGCGACGGCCGCCTCGTAACGCCTTACCCGCGATGCTTCCAGGCGGGAAGCGAGACGCATCGCCGGGTTGCCCGGGAGGCTGGCATAGCGCTCCCACATTTTGAAGTAGGCATTGTGGGCGTGATAAATCACCAATCCATCGTAATCGCGCGGCAGGTAGGGAAATACCTCGTAGTGATCCAGAACAATGATGTCGTGATCCCTGGCAATCGCCGCAACGCGTTGCTGGAGTCCACGATCCAGGGTCCGCCTGACATTAAGTGGCCATCCCTGACGGTAACTCGCCAACAGGTTAAGGGCATTCCGCGGCACGTCAACGGGAGCGTGAAGGTGTCCGTCACAAGGTGAAATATCCTCGAAAGCGGAAAGATGCCGCGTGTCCTCCGACTTCAGAGGGGATGCGAAAGTGATCCTGTAGCGCTCCGCCAGATTTTGAATCAGCTTCATAGTCTTTACCTTGCCGCCGCTCTGGGGTGGGAAAGGTAGCTCGGGCGAAATAAATAACAGCTTTTTCATAATCAGACTCCGGATCAGATGTGGGGTGAACTCTTTATAGCGGTATGGAGAATGGTCTCCTGGCCCCGCTTGTCTTCGTTACCAGGGTGAAAAGCAGGGGCCGTGCCAACTGGCCTGCGATCGCGGCCAAAAATAATAATCTCTTTTAATTTAATAGCTTAGAGATTGACCTGGTCGTACCCCACCGCCTGAAATGGCAGCTATCCCGACGCTCTACAGAAAATTCCCGATATCTCTCGCAATCTGCAACTCAGCGCGCGAAATCTCTGCTCACCGCGCTACTGTTTTGGAGTAGGTACAAAAATTCTCCATGAAAATCAGATAGATAAATAACTGGCACAGCGTTTGCTCCATCAAGACTGACAACACAAGGAATGCTCTCAAAGGAGATTCAAAATGGCAGACCTATACTGGCGCAAAGCAACACTTGGAGGCCCTTCAGAAGCGGCCATCACCCTCCGGCCTCTAAATGCACAGCGCTACTACCTCTCAGTAAAGCGTTGCATGGACTGTGTCCTGGCAGCTATGGGACTTCTGGTTCTGGCCCCTTTCTTTCCAATGCTGGCACTGCTCATCCGTCTGGATTCAAAAGGACCGGTTTTCTTCTCGCAGACACGGGTCGGCGAGGGCGGCCGGGAATTCCGTTGTTGGAAACTGCGTTCCATGTTTATCGACGCCGAGGAGCGCAAGCAGGAACTTGAACAACATAACGAAAGTGAAGGTGGCGTCATCTTCAAGATGAAGCGCGACCCGAGAATCACGCGAGTCGGGCGTTTCATTCGCAAGGCCTCGATCGATGAACTTCCGCAACTGTGGAACGTATTCATCGGCGACATGTCGCTGGTGGGACCGCGACCGGCCTTACCCGCAGAAGTCGCCGGGTACACCCCCTATGAGCGGGGTCGCCTGTCGGTCAAGCCCGGCATCACCTGCCTCTGGCAAATCTCGGGGCGCAGTGACCTGCCCTTTGAACAGCAGGTCCAGCTGGATATTGAATACGCCCGTGTTCGCTCGCTGCGAAAGGACATAGAAATCCTGTTACGCACTGTGCCCGCGGTCCTGTTTGCCCGCGGCGCCTACTGAACGGGAAACAGAACGCAATGAAAGCGACGATTTCACAAAACAATGGCTACTCGAGCAGTTCCGTAAAGCGTGCAGGTTTTTTCAGTGCGCTCATCCTGGGTTTCGCCATACAACCCTCGGTGGCGGCGACCCTGGGTGGCACCGTCACAAGTCCTGATGGTGAACCGCTTTACAGGGTGCCGATATGCCTGAAAATCGATACCTCCGAACGCGACTGCGTCCGAGTCCGTAAAACCAACCAGCGGGGCGAGTACCAGTTTAACGGGCTCAAGACCAACACTTCCTACACTGTTGAAGTGTTCCAGGATTCGTCGGCTGCAGGTCGAAAGTTTGAGGAATACCGCACCTACGTTTGGGAACCGCAATATCAGAAGGTTACCAACAAGCTAAAAAACGGCAGCCTGCAGCTGGAAACTTTCGTCGGCAAGTTCAACTTCAGCAACTTTCAACGCGTTGTGACCCTCACATCAGCGGACTTCCCGGAGCTGTCATCTATCGATCTGACGTCAGAATACGTCGCCCTGAAAGTCTTCGTCCCGTCGACCGATGCTGAGTCACCACCTGAGACAATTTTTCTCGGCCAGGTCACTAATCTCGACAATCT
>JAACFI010000288.1 GCA_009937575.1 Haliea sp. | reverse complement strand
GGATGTTACTCTACAGCCGTCACACGCCGTTCCTTTTTAGCTCTTGTTTCGCTCCTGTTTTGATCAAGCAATGTCATACCAGATCACCATAGCGTAGTCGATAAGGTTTTAGCGATACGGAGTTGACGAACCTGGGGTCGCAAAAACACTAAAGGCCTTGCAATGAAATGGTCCAAAGCTCTTTGGCTTCTGATCTTATTAGTATGCTCCCAGCCGATCATGGCCGATCAACGGATAATCGTTATTGGCGACAGCCTATCCGCGCACATCTACTGTTGGCCTAATGAGCTGCGCTTGGAAAATCCCCAACTGAACATTCAGCTGATGGCGCGATCGGGCCGCACTATTCGTGATTTTTCACTACCGCGGGACATGAGAAATGTCTCGAAAAAAGACGTTGTAATCTATTTGCTGGGTACAAATGATGCCGTTCTCGGTCACAAGATGCGTTTTGTCAACGAAGCATTCGTCAGCCATATGGTATTCCTGCGGGAACGCGGCTTTAGAATAATTGTCCTGCTCCCACCGGTTGCGTCGGCTCTGATGCCCAACATAGAGCATGTGCGCGATGTGGTCAAAATGCAGAGTTTGAGGCTGGACATCGAGTTTTATGACCTGGATTTCTGGGACGAGTCGATGACCCGGGATGGTATACATCCGACGACAGAACTGAACCGACTCGTGGCAGGGTATGTGTACAACCTGCTCGCGCAGGATCCCGCACACTAATCAATTATTCATCAATCGGTGATATGCCGCAGCGAAAACCCTCGGTGGCATCATTTACGAAGACTTCATCCACGTCTCAGGCTGTACCTTACACCGACGTTATCGCGTGGCCTGAAACTCGGCAACACCCGTGATTTCCCTCAAGCGGCGCCACTCTGCCTCGGGCAGCATCGGTGGTTTACTACCGAAGAGAGCATTCACACCATAAAGTCGCTGTTCAACGGCCAGATCCAATGCCTCGACCATCAAATTTTCATCCTCCCAGGGATAAACCAGGGCGTAGAGGAATAATCCGTCCAACCGCTCCTTTTTTGCCCGCTCGAGTATTGCGTCCCACGGCACTGGTGTCCCGTCACGAAGGAATGCAACAAACATCTCCATCACATCGAGATTCAGGTCGACCGGATGGGCCCGCTTCCTGGCCCTGTAAATCTGCGCTTCGGCTGCCTCTAACCTGGCCTCCCGGGTCTGCGCGTCTTGCGCACCGAACGCGGCAGCACCCAGGTTCATGAAAGCAGTCGCACTGTTTTGCGCATAGCCGTCGCGATTACCGATCAAAGTCGTCTCGAGCACAGTGGCTGCATCCAGCAAACGACCTTCCTGCTGTAACTGGCTGGAGCGGATCAAGGTAGGCAGCCAACCAAAAGGGTCCAGGCGGAAGGCACGCTGTAGGAGCCCTTCCGAGCCTTCCCGTTTCAGCCGCTTCAGCCAGATGCCGTAGCGGGCCAGCAAGCTGGCATTATTGGGATTTATCTCCGCAGCCTGCTTGAGCAGTTGCAGGCCTTCGCCCCATTTGAAGTCATTCATAATCAGTGCCAGGCCAAGCCAGGCCATGGCGAACTCGTGACTGGGGTCGAGCTCCAACGCTTTTCGCAGCGACGCGATGGCATCCGGATACATGTCGGCAGGTATGTTGGGGCTACCTCGATGCATGGTTCCCAGCAGGAGGATGGCGCGTCCCTTTGCTGCCCAGGCATCGGCATAGTTCTCGTCCAGGGCAATCGCCCGCTCAAAATAACCAAGCGCCTGCTCCCTGGGTATCGGATCGGGACTTTCCAGTACTTGCGCGCCCGCAAGGTACTGCTCGTAGGCCTGCACGTTCTGAGTACGGCGAGTGGCGATCAGTTCGCCCCTTGTAAGACCGACCGCCGGCGTGGCAGCAGGTACGCCCAGCACCAGGCTGATCTCATCGACCACCTCTCGAGTAATTTCTGCCTGTAGTTGGAGGACGTCGCTCCACTCCCGTTGATAGGCACCCGCCCATACGTGCAAACCAGTCTCCGTATCGACCAGTTGCGCGGCAATCCGTACCTCGCCATCGGCTCTGCGGACACTGCCTTCGAGTACATGAGAGACATTCAGGAGGCGTCCGATCTCCCTGACGTCCCTGGCTTCACTGCTGAACCGAAACGACGAGGAGCGTGCTATGACGGGCACACGATTTGTAGCCGCTAGTGCGTTGAGAATTTCCTCGGATATACCCAGGCTGAAAAATCTGTCTGTGGGATCGCTGCTCAGATTCACGAACGGGAGCACGGCGACACTGGGCTGCATCTCGGGGACAGCAGGCACTGTATCGCCAGAAAACCATTGGCGCATTCCAGCGAAATACAGCAGTACGCCCAGAACGAGTACCGCGGCTATCGATAGCCGACTCACCCGCCACGGATCGCGCCTCAAACCGCGAGTGGATTGCTGTTTTTCTGGCATTGGTCGGTCAGCCTCTCGCGGCTCCGGCTCCATGGGCGCGACAGGAAGGGCCAGGCGGAAACCAAGCTTGGGAATAGTCTCGATCACCCGCGAATCCCGCGCGGTGTCGCCGAAGGCCTTCCGGAGCTCGACGATACAACGGGTCAGTGTCTCATCGGCCACCTCCGCACCGGGCCAGACCTTATCAAACAGTTCGTTTCGCGATACCGGGGCGCCCTCGGCCGCAGCAAGACACTGCAGCACAGACATCGGTTTGGGCTTCACATGGACAGAGGTGTCACCGTGCTCGATGATGCGCCTCTGAGGACGGACTATCCACTCTCCCAACCGGAAGTCCATATTCACAGGCTGATTTTCTCCGATTTATTATCTTCACTAAGCATGGTCCATACCAAAAACCGGGACTGGTGCGCGGTTGTCGTCGCCTGATTCGCCAGGCAAGCCCTTGCTGCCAACTATTCTGATAACACTCCATCTGACTGAATCTTCTCAACTATTTTAATCTGTGAAAGTTCAGCCGGTGTCTGCTGCCAAATTACATACCCGGGGAATTCTACCCTCGTTGACATGAATCAAAACGACGGAAGCGTTCGGGGGAAAACTAGTCATCATTTCTTTATAATAGCCTCATGCAGGGTGTTACATCAAAAAGTTTATTTATTTATAGAATATTCACCGCGGGTCAAAAGTTCTTGCCGGTTGTATTGTGCCTGATCAGCACATTGTTCCCCACGATGGTGGTGAAAGCCGTCCGGGCACCCGCAGAGGAAAGAATTCTTGAGGAGGTACTGGTGGTCGCGCAGAAGCGTCCGCAGAAACTGCAGGACATACCGGTAGCAGTCACGGCTTTCTCGGGAGATGACCTGGTAATCTCCGGTATCGAAGATGTCTTCGATTTGAGCACGATGGCCCCCGCCCTCCAGGTCCGCCAGACCGTCCAATCGAGGTCAACCACCTTCAGGATCCGCGGTGTTGGTACACTCGGCAACAACTTCGGTCTTGAATCGTCCGTGGGGCTCTATGTCGATGGCGTCTATCGTTCAAGGCAGGGCTCGATGATCAACAACATGGTGGACATCGATAGCGTCGAGGTGCTGCGGGGGCCCCAGGGGACGTTGTTTGGCCGCAACACACTAGCTGGCGCCGTACTGTTACATACCGTGGCCCCCACCGACGATGGCAGGGACGGTTTCGCAGACCTCACGATCGGCAACTACAACCTGATGACTGTCAGTGGTGCTGCCTCGCTCAGCGCCATCGAGGACGTGCTGGCACTGCGGGGTAGCGCTTTCTCCAGCCAGCGAGACGGCTACGTCGACGATGTCCACTTCGGAGACAACGAAATCTATGACCGGGATCGTTGGGGCGCCAGGCTGCAGGCACTCTATACCCCGAGCGATGCCCTGTCCGTCCGGTTTATCGTCGATTATTCCGAGAGACGGGAAACCTGTTGCGCCGCCCTGGTGGTCAATGACAACCTGCGCCCGGTCGCGCTGCCCGAGGGCGCGACATACTACGCGGGTGCCGATGAGGTGGCCCGCTCGCTGGGTGCGACGGTGTTCACCAAAGATCAATACTATGACCATAAAACCGCATTAAACTCGCTACCTGGATCGGATGACGAGGACGGGGGGGCCACGCTCACCATAAGCTGGGACCTGGCACCGTTCACCGTCACTTCGATCACGGGTTATCGCAGGTTCGAGGCTGACTATGCATTTGATAGCGACCACTCGGACCTACTGTTGAGTGCGGATTTTGCGAGCGAGGAAACAAGTGCCTGGTCTCAGGAATTGCGCATCAACAAAGACGGGGAAACGCTCAGCTACGTGGCCGGTCTCTACTATTTCAACCAGGACCTTGACACTGTTTCGTTAACGCAGTTTGGGCAGGACACCAACGCGTTCATTTCTCACGTCTTTGTCTGGTATCCCGATACCCGGGGCCAATTCCCCCTCGAGGACATCTCCTCGTTCCCGCTGCCTGCTGTCCCGCTGTTCGTGCCCGACAGCGGAGCCAGGAATGTTATGAAGCAGGATCATGAGGCTTACGCCGTCTTTGGCCAGGCAGACTATTACCTCACGAACGACCTGATGTTGACCGCCGGCCTGCGCTACACGCGGGAGGAAAAAGACCTGTCAGGCAAATTCACCCAGGGTTCCCCACCTGATTTCACCGATAATAGGATCGCGATCGATTTTGTCCTGGAAAATTTTCCCCCGGTTGCACCCCGGGATCCGATCGACGAGTCTTTGAACGACGACCAGGTGACCGGCACCCTGAAACTCAGTTGGTTTCATAGCCTGGACGCCATGGTCTACGCCTCCTTCGCCACCGGTTACAAATCGGGGGGCACCAACACCGACCGGATCGACCCCGAGCTGGATTACATATTTGACCCGGAAACGTCCGAAGCATTCGAGATCGGCTGGAAGGCCAGTTTTCCGCAGCAGGCGCTGCGGGTGAATCTCGCGCTGCACAAAACCGATATCGAGGACCTGCAGGTCAATTACGCAGATGACAACCTTTTTGTCCTGCAGAATGCCGGCAAGCTGGACTCCTACGGAGGAGAGCTGGAAGTCACCTGGTTACCAACGGACTCGCTGACCCTGACCGCCGCTTACGCGCGCACCGAGGGTGAGTTCGAAGACTTCCAGGACAGCCTCTGCTGGATAGCCTACCCCTTTCACACCGGTCGACCGGACCCTGGGGACCCAAGTGGAGGAGAAAACCCCGTGGTGTGTGACCGCAGTGGCGAAGATCTGCACAACAACCCGGAATTTCTCTTTGTGAGCGCCAAACAGGCGTACGATGTATCGGATGGTATCGGCGGCTTCATCCTCGCTGAATATACCTATCTGGGAAAATCTGAATCTGTTCGCCACGACCCTTACCAAACCGTCTCCAGCTACGACCTGTTGAACTTGCGATTAGCTTTCGAATTTGAAAGGTACGACGCTGTCGTTACCTTGTGGGGGCGCAACATACTCGATGAAGAGTATCGCATGACGGGTTTTGACGCGCCTTCTACCCCCGGCAGGGTACTTGCCACTTCAGGCGAGCCGGCAACCTACGGAGTCACGTTCAGAAAACATTTCTAGCCCGCGATTGCCTGTTAAGCGACGCATACAGGATTTCTGGGAGATACACCAACTGTTTGCTAATTTGTCAGGCCTGACAAATGGAATCCACCAGGAAACCTACTCGCAAAATCCCATTTAAGTTTTTTTTGCTTCAACTGCTCAGGTTCCGCTCCGCTGGCAGGTCGCTGAGGTACTGCACGAACTCCACTTCAAAGCCGGCGGGATCCAGGTAATAGATATTGCG
>JAACFI010000287.1 GCA_009937575.1 Haliea sp. | reverse complement strand
TGGCCTCCGCCAGCACATACTGGCGAACGGCTTCCGCTTCGTCCTCACTGACATAATCGGCAAAGCTGACCATCCCCAGACTCTTCAAAATACCCCCGCGAACAATATCCTGCCACATGCCGTGTACGTTTTCAGATGACCAGCGCAGGTCCGGGGTGACGCGCCCGGTGCGCAGGCCATCCCCGTGACAGTAAGCACAGTGGCGCTGGTACACCACCTGGCCACGTCGTACCGTATCCGCGTCGGCGGTAACCGGGGCGGGTTTGGGCATCACCCGGTCATCCTCGGGGGGAGTGGGCAATTCGTCTGCGCCCCCCAACTTGTAGACCAGCACCCGGGAGCGATTGACTATCCCCCAGCTGTGGGCAACGGGGCCCCCTTCCGCCGCCAGTCCACCGCCGAAGCCCACCGCAAAGGCGATATACTGTTCCCCGTCGATAGCGTAGGTGATGGGAGGCGCCCAGGCTCCGGTCTGGGTATCCTGGGACCACAGGTCCTCCCCGGTGACAGCGTCAGTGGCCACCACCCGGGTTCCCAGTCCGCCGTGGAATACCAGCCCACCGGCGGTACTCAGGGTGCCGCCGGTATTGGGACGGCCGGGCGGCTGGGCCCAGCGTATTTCACGCTTTAGCGGGTCCCAGGCGATCAGGCGACCGGAAAAGTCACGGTCAATCACTGCTGCCAGTTCCGCTTCGGGGATCGGTGGCGGTGCGTTACCCATACGGTCGAAACCCACGTTCCAATAGCCCTGCCCCGGCAGGCGGTCCTTGTCCTCGGTCGGCGCCAGGAAAGCCGCCGGGAAGACCATGGTGGGTATGTAGACCAGGCCGGTCTGGGGGTTATAGGACATGGCCGGCCAGTTGTGGGCACCGGCGTTGCTGGGCAGGGAGATATTCTTGCCGTCGAAGGTACGCGCCTCGGGCCGTTCCACCGGCCTGCCGGTTTCCATGTCCACGTGGCTGGCCCAGGTGATCGGAGAGGTATAGGGATCGGCGGAAATCAGTTCACCACTGGCGCGGTCGATCACGTAGAAAAAACCGTTCTTGGGCGCCTGCATCAACACCTTGCGCGGCGCGCCGTCGATCTCCAGTTCGGCCAGCATGATGTGCTGGGTGGCAGTGAAGTCCCAGGTGTCCCCGGGGGTGGTCTGGTAGTGCCACACGTACTCCCCGGTATCGGGCTTGAGGGCCACGATGGAGGACAGGAACAGGTTATCGCCGCCACCGGGGCTTCGCACCGCCTGGTTCCAGGGAGAGCCGTTGCCGACACCGATATACAGCAGGTCCAGTGCCGGGTCGTAGACCATGGAGTCCCAGGCAGTGCCCCCGCCACCGAACTTCCACCAGTCCCCGCTCCAGGTCTGGGCCGCCATCTTCATGGCCTCGTTCTCAAAGCCGTCTGCGGGATTTCCTGGTACGGTGTAGAAGCGCCAGGCCATTTCACCGGTGTCGATGCGGTAGGCGGAGACATAACCTCGCACTCCCAGTTCGGCACCGCCATTGCCGATTACTACCAGGTTCTTGACCAGCCGCGGCGCGCCGGTGATGGTATAGGACTGCTCACGATCCGTGGTCTGCACATCCCAGATAACCTTGCCGTCTTCCGCGTTGAGCGCCACCAGCCGACCATCGTAAGTGGCGACGAGTACCCTGCCATCCCGATAAGCCACCCCGCGGTTGACTGCATCGCAACACCCCCTGGCCAGGAATGAGCGGTCCACCTGGGGATCGTAGAACCACTTCAATTCACCGGTTTTTGCATCCAGGGCATAGACCATGGACCAGCTGCCGGTGGCGTAGAGTGTGCCATCGACCATCAGTGGCGTGGCTTCCACCCCGCGGCGGGTATACATGTCGAAATGCCAGGCCAGGCCGAGTTCCCCGACGTTGTCCCGATTGATCTGCGCCAGTGGTGAAAAGCGTTGCTCGCCCACGTCGTTCCCGTGAAGAAGCCACTCTGTGTCGGGCGGCCCGCGATCGGGCGGCCCACGATCGGGCGGCCCGCGATCGGGCGGCCCGCGATCGGGCGGCCCACGATCGGGCGGTGGTTGTGGGGCGGGCGCCGCGGTGATCGCTGTTTCCTCCGCCTCGGGAGCCGGATCTGGACTGCTGTCGTCCTGGCAGGCCGCGACAGCCCAGCACAGCGCGATCGCCGTGACGGCAGCAAGCGCTCTCCTCATCGGATCAGCTCTTCATCTTCACCAGCAGGTTATAGACCCAGTCGGCGAATTTACCGTAGGGCGGGCGCAGGAACTTCATCGCGGTAAACCCTGGCTGGTAGTACACCGGCCGCAGCTTGGAAAAGGTGATGAAGCCCTCGTAGCCGTGGTAGTGGCCCATGCCGCTGGGTCCGACACCTCCAAACGGTATATCGTGCTGGGCGACATGGAACAGGGCGTCGTTGACCGTTACCCCACCGGACATGACGCGCTCAATATAGCGATCGACCAGTTGCTGGTTATTGCTGAATGGATAAAGGGCCAGGGGTCGGTCGTGGGCATTGACATAGTCGATGACCTCCTGCGGCTCCCGATAGGTCAGCAGCATCAGCAGCGGACCGAAGGTCTCCCGCTGCCGGATCGTCATGTCCTCAGTGGTGTCGGCCACCACATGCATCGGGATCTTGCGCAGCTCCGGGTTGGGCTGCTGGTCACCACTCAGGTTGATGATGGTGGCGCCCTTGCCCCGGGCGTCATCCAGGGTGTCCATCAGGCGCTGGAAGGAGCGATCGTCGATCACCGAGGTGTAATCACGGTGATTGATATCCGGACAGTGCTTGCCTGTATAGGCCTGGGCAAGGCGGATGAATTCGTCTTTCTGGCTCTCGTGTACGAACACGTAGTCCACATTGGTACAGATCTGACCGGCGTTGAACTGCTTGACGAACATGATACGCTCGACCGCCTTATCAAGTGGGTACTCCGGATCGATAACCGCCGGCGCCTTGCCTCCGAGTTCCAGCACCACAGGGGTGAGGTTGCGCGCCGCCGATGCCATTACCGATCTCCCGGTCTGGCCTGAGCCGGTAAATACCAGCAGGTCGAAGGGCAACTTGGAAAACTCGATCCCGACCCCGCCGGTCTCTTCGAAGAACACCAGTTTCTCCGGGGGAAAATAGCGCCCGGAGATGTCCTTCAACAGGCGTGACAGGGCGATGGAATTCTCAGACATCTTGACCATGGCCCGGTTGCCGGCGGCAAAGGCCGCTGCCAGGGGGGTCACGCTCAGGTTTACCGGGAAGTTCCAGGGCACGATGATCCCGGTCACCCCCAGGGGTTGGGGTATCACCCGGTTCTTGCCGCCGGCGAACATACTCTTGTCCACGTGGCGTTTCTGTACCTTCATCCATTTCTTCAGCTGCTTGACGGCATCGTTGATCCCGTCCGTGACCGAGATGATTTCAGCGAACAGGGTTTCATGGCGGGAGCGATTACCGTAATCCTGGCAGATGGCGTCGATGATCGCCTCGCGGTTTTCGTTGATCATGCGCTTAAGGGTCAGTAGGTCCTCCCTGCGCTGCTGGTAGGTGGGCACGGGATCTTGCAGGTAGGCAGCTCGCTGTTTATCCAGGTGACCCTGTAACTCATTGGTGATTTCGCTGTGTAGATTTTCCTCGACGACGGTCATTGTTATTACCTCCCGGTGCCTCTGGCTATGGGTTACTATCTAAATAAAGCACATAAGTCCCCAATTGTACTCTTCCACTGGCTCCAGTTCATGATGGAAGACGACAAATTGGGGTTATTTCCGGCCAAAATCCGACGATCCAGGGTAAGGCGACAGAGGCCGGCTCACACCCGCTGCGATGGGATCACCCCCATCCCGTTCCTTGACTGCCTGCTTGAAGCCCACCTCCTCGGCCCGCTGCTTGAACCATACTCCCTCGGGGCTGTGGCGGGTGACGCCATCGAACAGGGTGGCAAACATCTGGGTATTGTTCAGTCCCATATTCTCGTAGGCCTGGTTGATCATCAGTTTCTGCATC
The DNA here is from genome assembly GCA_009937575.1 of Haliea sp. Taxonomy (GTDB): domain Bacteria; phylum Pseudomonadota; class Gammaproteobacteria; order Pseudomonadales; family Halieaceae; genus JAACFI01. The sequence goes on along the minus strand of JAACFI010000287.1, from coordinate 1,790 downwards.
ATCAGCTGGTTCTTGGGAATCCCGGCCATCCTCTCCGCCATCGACCGGACACGCTGGTCCAGTTCCGCCAGGGGCACCGAATCCAGCACCAGCCCCAGCTCGGCCGCCTCGCGACCGCCCACCAGGTCGCCGGTCAGCAGCATGCGTTTGGCCCGTTCCACGCCCAGCCGGTAGACCCACATGGCGGTGGTAGGGCACCCCCACACCCGGGCTGGCGGGTAGCCGATCACCGCTTCCTCCGCCATCAGCGCGATATCGCAGCACAGGGCAATATCACTTCCACCGGCAACAGCCGGACCGTGAATGCGGGCAATGGTCGGCTTGTAGCTTCGCCACAGGGACATGAAGTCCTGTGTGTTCCTGTACATGCCGTAGAAATCTGTCATCGGGTCCCAGGGTCCGGAGGGCCCGCCCGGGCCGCCCAACTGCGATCCGGGTTGCTCGCCTTCACTCTCTGCGAAGTCGATCAGGTCATACCCGCTGCAGAATGCCCTGCCCTCACCGGTTAGCACGATGACGTGGATATCGTCGTCCCGGTTTGCCCTCTCAACCGCCTGGGCGATTTCCCCGGGCATGGCCATGGAGATGGCATTGAGGCGGTCCGGGCGATGCAGTGTGATGGTGGCCACGCGCCCCTCTGTGGTGTAACGGATATCCTGGTATTCCATCTGCGAGTCTCCTTGGGATATGATTGGGGAATCGCCGATAATAACCTGAAACCGCACCGGGCAACGGATTTCACTTTCCTTGATCTACCTCAACTATGACAATACGCTGAAGCCGCATATTCCCAGGGTGGCCATCGTACCCGGAAACTTCCAGACATCATGGACGACCTGAAAGACACCACCAGTACGCGGGTGAGCAAGGCCATGCGCTCTCTTCCGCGCGATCACTTCATCGAAATGAGCGACCCCTCCTTGGTACTGGGCCGCAGTATTCCACCGACCAATGCCGTCTCCGAGATCCTCCACCACGCGCGGGTATGCCCCGAGCACAAGGTACTCCAGATCGGCACGGGCGCCGGCTACGTGGCGGCATTGCTGAGCAAACTGGCCGCCCAGGTAGTCACCATTGAAATCAACCCGTCCATCTCCCGCTTCGCACAGAGCCGGTTCAATAAGCTGGGACTGGCCAATCTCGTCCTGCGCGAGCAGGACGGGTCGGAGGGCGCCCCGGATCTCGGTCCCTACGACCGCATCATGGTCTCCAGCCCGCGGATAAGAAACACTCAAAGGCTGCTGGAGCAACTCGCCAGCGGCGGCCTGCTGATCGCACTGGAACAGGGAGAAAACAACACCCACATATTGACCCGCTACGAAGTATCGGAATTGGGGGCGACCCTGCGCAGGGAACTGGCGCTGGTGGATTTCTCCAAGGATACCGGTATGACGCTGCTGGACATGGGCATGGTCGACCAGGTCATGCTGTCCGAAGCGCGTCGGCTTGCCCGGAGGAAAAAACTGCCTGTCATCAAGGTACTGCGAGAGCAGCTCAACATGGAGGACGCCACGCTCTACCGGCGCCTGGCTGAAGAGAACGGCATGACGTTCTCCCCTGTCGATGAGCTGCTGCCCAGGGTGCAGCCACAATTGATGGAGGCTTTTTCCCGCAGCTTCCTCGACAGCCACCACATCATCCCGCTCGAAGTCAGCGAGCGCAACCTGCTGGTGGCTACCGACGACCCCGACAGCTCGGTGGAAGATATCCTGCGCATGCATCCCTATGACCGCGTCGTCAAGGTACTGGTGACTCCCAATGACTTCAAGCGACTGTGGACCACTGTGGAA
>JAACFI010000286.1 GCA_009937575.1 Haliea sp. | reverse complement strand
TTCGCTCGCCTTGATGGACGCCTTCGTTGAGGTACAACAGGCCAAGCTTCATCCAGTCACGAGGGGAGGCGTACATGCTGGCACCACCGATAAAGGTGCCCGCCGCGTCGGCCTGGAAGAAGCTATTGCGCATGCCCAGCTTGTCGAACAGGTGCCGCTGGGGAAACCGAAAGTACTGCTGATCGTCTGCAATGACATTGCGGGCAACCTGCTGCAGTAACACCGAGTGCACGGTCTGGTAGGCCCAACTATTTCCAGGCTCGCCCTGCAAGGGTGTCTGCGCCGCGAACCCGGGTGCGTCCGGTGTGGAGTACAACATGGTCTTAAGCAGATTGCGCAGGTCCGCTGCACCCGACGAATTTTCCTGGTAGTCGAATCCGGCAGTCATTGTCAGCAGGTGGTGTGTAGTAACCCGGCTGCGGCCGTCATCCAGTTCGGACCAGCCATCTATCGGTGCAAGTGCGTTGACATCCAGGCGGTCCTGCTGCACCAATATCCCTATGAGGGTTGCCGTTGCACTCTTGGTCATAGACATACCGCGCTGGGGAGTATCCCCGTCGAAACCGTCGGCATAGCGCTCGGCGATCAGCTTTCCCCCGTAGCTCACCAGTACCGCACGGGTATTCTGGGCTTTCTCGATATCGTCTGTAGTCTCTATGAATGTATTTGCGATGGTCGAATCGAGCTGCTCCCAGTTAACATCGGGCACATTTCTATCGACGCTTGGCCAGGCTGGGGTAACCGGCGAAGAACTACTCTGTCTTTCCACCCGCTCCTCTAAAGCAATGGCGCGTACATCTTCCAGGCTGCGCCCTGCCAGCACAGAGCAACCCATGCCCGGCCTGTACAGCGAATACTCTGTATAGCTGACCGGGCCAATGCGGACTGTGGTCTCAACAACGTCATCATTAACAGTGGATGTGGCGATGTCCCGCTGCTGGGCAGTCAAATCATGCGCCTCCACCTCGGCCTGGTCTCGCCCAAGAATCAGGACGTTAGTACATACTGTCTGCGAAATATAACCTGCAGCAATTGCCTCGACATCGCGCAAATAGTTGATGCCGTATGCGCCTGCCGCCAGCACTACTGCCACGAGAACTAATATAACTTTCTTCTGCATTGTGTGCCTTCTGTTTGGTGACGGTTGTTACTCGCCCCGCCATTCGTACGGAGTCTTGCCGGCGCCGCCGAGATAGGCCCGCACGGACGCATCCGCCTCGACGTCGTCCAGCACCTGGAAGAGTTCGCGCACGCCACCGGCCGTGAGGGTGTGGTGGGGCGGGTTGGAGAGCGTGCACGTGACGACGTGGCCGTCACGGGTGACGTCGAGATAGCGATGTTTCATGCGGAGCGTCCCTGGAGGATTAATTTGTGCGCGCCAGGACCTGGCACCGTTTCATCAAGCGCCGGGACTGTGGATCGAAATCATCCCTTCGGTGCAGGACACGACGGTTATCCCAGATAATCAGGTCACCCGGGTGCCATTTCTGCTGCCAGACAAATTCAGGTGCTGTCGCGTAGGACCAGATCTCGTCCAGCAGCGATTCACTCTCATCCAGTGACATTCCCGGGATATAAGCCCATTCCCGGCGGCCGAGATACAGGGCCTGACTGCCAGTTTCGACATGGCGTAGCACCATAGGGTGCACGGCACCGGGTGCGTCGCGCGGATCATCAAATGCCTCGAACTCCGCTCGCAGATCGCCTGTGCTGGTATGCGCGGCATCGTGTTTGATGGTCAGGTCCTGGATTCGGGTCTTTAGTTCTGCAGGGAGTGCCTCGTAAGCTGCAAGCTGATCGGCAAAATAGGTATCGCCGCCTTGCTCTGGTATTTCCACGCCTAACAGGACGCTTGCCGGTGGTGGTGTTTCAACGTAAGTCATATCCGAATGCCAGTTGGCTTCAGCATTGCCGAGCCCGCCAATAGGTTTACCATCAACAATGATGTTCGATAGTTGAAGGACATAGCGATTCCTGATTTTGGCGTTCTCTTCCACAGATCGTGGGCCCATGGGTATTTCTTCAAGGGGGCCAAACCGGGCGCTGAAAACCTCGAGATCATCTTCGTCTATTGGCTGGTTGCGCAATCGCAAGACACCAAACTGAAGCCATGCAGCATAGATATCATCAAAATCTGCATCCGATATGTGACGTACATTTAGGCCGGTGATGTCTGCCACAAATGTCTCGTTAATGGGCTGTAGCTCAATCATGGGTTTTGTCTCATTTTTTAAATAAGCTTGGCTACCCTTATGAGTAGTGGAGAAAAGAATGCCAACAGCCCGTTCACGCGGATTTTTGACGACTTTTATTATCGTGCCAGGCAATCAAGCTTGGGAATCATAATCGGCCAAATTTCTGTGTGGTGTTACTGCTGTTGATGATAGCGCCCCTGGATAAAGCCCAGTATGCTGTGCCTTATCAAGCACAAAAACAGGAGGTTTGGGGATACCGATGATGGACGAATACCAGGTGCCTGAGGGCTTTCGGCACTACAGTGGTCCGAGTCCCGCAGAGGACAATATAGGTCCGTTTTTTTATCGGAAGTTAGATGATGAATTACTGCTGGGCATGCGGGCCACTGATAAACATGCCAACGGCAACGGCTCCGTACACGGCGGAGTACTGCTGGCATTTGCCGATTATGCGGTAACCATGTTGGCGTTGAGTGGTGTATCGGGTGAAACCTGTGTCACTGTCAGCCTCAACAGCGACTTTATGGCAGCTGCGCAATTGGGCGACTGGGTGACAGGTAGCGGCGAGGTGGTGCGCCGCACGGGCTCAATGACATTTGTGCGCGGTCAACTGGCTGTGGATGATGCCACTGTGCTGAGCTTTCAGGCTGTGGCCAGGCGGCTGAAGAGACGGGATTGAGCGCTTCAAAATAAAAATCTTAGCTTGCAGGTCCCTAACTGGCTGGGTCTCGCCTGACCGGGTCTAGCCAGATTGGGCTGGTCCATGCACGCTCCCGTATCGTTGCCGGTACGCGGGGGTCGGGCTCGCGCACCAGGCGGATCGCATCATAGCTTGACCAGCGACAGGTGGGGTTCATCAGCACGCGAACGTAATAGAAGGCGCCCTGGTCCGGATTGTAGTCCGGGTCATGCCAGACGGTTTTCAGTTCATCGGCACCGGATCCAGGGCTGAAGCTGCAGGTTTTGAGATCTACATTGGCACCGTTATCCGGGCAGCGTCCCGTTGCTGGATCCACTGTGAGTCCATCTGCGCAGGCAATATCGACAACTTTTTCCTGGGTTTGGCCCTGGGCATCGATCCAGCCCTTGACCATCTGTACCCGTTGCAGCGGAGCGTCCATTGGGTCGCGGGTCGCCCAGACAAAAAAGCCGGGAGATGTCTGTTTTGTGGCGTTCGGGTGCAGTACGCCACCCATGGGTACACCGCCGTCCTGCAGGGACTGAATCGCGTTAGTGTCGCCAGCAATTGCTTCGTCGATGCCCCAGCCAGCATAGAAGCGAACCGCCATACGCGGGCCGGACGTGGCATAGGTCTCGCGGCGGGCGAGGGCATCAAAGATAGCTTCGCGAGTGTTTTCGGGAGCCCATACCGCCGCCAGGCCGCCCGATGTGTGGAATTTCAGTGGGGTTTTGTAGGCGTCCTGGGTTTCATCCGTCTCCCTGAGACGACGCGCCGCGGAGGAGGTGGCAGCCCCCACCGCACCGGGAAAATCCCATTCTTCTACGTCACCCGGGTTGGAGTTATGGCTGTCGGTGGCGGCGATAAAGCCGACTTGCAGTGGGTTAAAACCCAGTTCCTGTTCCAGTTCCAACCCAACTTTGAGGCCCTGGCGGACAAACCCTGTTTGGAAGGCGCAACCATAGGTTTCGCCCGGCTCACAAGGGTCCAGCACTTGTGCAAATGCGCACTCTTCATCAGTAGCGCCAACCCCCAGCGCACACTCCTGTGCACCCTTGATCTGGAAGATTTCCGCCAGCGGCTCGCGCTTCTGGCGCAGACGCCAGTCGGCCTCGCTGTATACCTGTCCATCCCATGTATAGCGTGAATACATCAGGCCCCAGGCCTTGTTGGAGTTGTGCGGCATGGTTATGAATTCACAACCTTCGCCGCAAGTGGCCTCAAGGCCCTGCCACAGTTCAATGGCGTTTGACACATCCAGGCTTGAAATGGCCCGTTCAGGCACCTCGTTGGAGCGGAAAATAACGTTGCGGTGATGTTTGCCCTGCTCGGGCATGCCCGGCGAGAACTCATAGCCAATCAGCGTGGTCAGTTCACCCGGTTCATAGTATTTGTCGGCAAGTTCGACATAGCGGGCCCAGTCCACTGCGGCATTGCTGAAACATCGCTCCAGTGCGCCATCGCCAAATCTGCAGGTGGGGAATGATCCGGGTTTAGGCGAGCGGCGGCTTGTCGGCTGAAAAACACCGGCCGGTTTTGTGGGGTCGCCGGGGACCACTTTTCCACGAGCCCCCTTGGTGAGGATCTGGAAGATCATGGGGTTGGGCTCGTTGGCTAACCAGCAGGCGGCTCGCTCGCTGAGTGACAGACCAGAGTCACCACAATGAGTGCGTGTGCCGAAGCCTTCCGCGTGGTCGGTAATGGCGACAAAGTCCAGCGGGCGGCTGAGTTGCATGACCTCACCACTTGGGCTGGCCAGGGGTTCACCCTTGGCGAAGCGGTAGGCGTCTTCGATGCCCAGGGTAGTGCCAAACAGTGTTGCATCGAAGCTTTCACTGGTATGCAGGTGCAATTCACCCCAGTACAGGTTCATCTCGGGGTTGGGCGCCGCCTGATAAATGGCGGCTTGTAGGGCAGGCGGTGTTAACTTACTGTTGTCCTGCAGGGCATAGTCGCGGGCCGCAGTTCCCGGCCCATTTCTATCAGCTGATGCCTGCAAGGGCATCAGTAATTTGAACCAGACAAAGCCCGCAGCTGCAAGCAGCAGGACAATGAAACCCAAACCGACTTTCTTAAACATGGTTTGCCCCTCGGCCTGGTGAACCGGGGACAGACCACAATTTTTAAAGAATTGTGGTCTGTCCCCTATAACACCCTATAACACTTATGGATCGCTAGTGGGAGTCAACACCACCACTGGCAGCAGACGCTCTGTCTGCGTTTGATACTCGGCCCACGCCGGAAGAATGTCTGTGCCGATTTGCCACAGGCGATCCCTCTCGTCACCCGTAGCGAGGCTGGCTTTCACAGGAAACTTGTCACGCCCCACGCGTATGGTGGCTTGCGGGTTCTGCTGGAGATTTTTCCACCATTGGGGATCGCGCCGCGCCGCACCATCAGAGCCTACGATGACGTAGTTATCGCCATCCTCGAAATAAACCAATGGTGTTGTGCGAACCAGCCCCGACTTGCGGCCGGTGACAGATAACAGCAAAGTGGGTCGCCCCGGGGCCATTATTCCTATCCACTTCCCGATACGCCCGTCGCTGGCTTCATATAGCTGAGCGTGGGCCTTGAACACCGCTTTGAGTACCCGGGCGCGTAGATGCCGAAAACGAGAGGCCATTACAAACACCTTAATTTTTCTGAAACATTCCGATGTGTGTAACTATAGTGTGGGCGGACTAACGAGAAGAAATCATATTCGGCCAACTTTACTGCCACCACCCCAAGCAGTCAAAAGCGGAAACTGTCTCTAGAATAGGGATACAATCCCTGTTTGGAATGCCTCCGTCGCCAAGCAGCCTGCGGGTTAGCAACTGACAACAGAGACTCACTGGGTAAACTGGGGACAGACCACAATTTTCACGCTGTGAATAATTGTGGTCTGTCCCCAGTTTACCG
>JAACFI010000285.1 GCA_009937575.1 Haliea sp. | reverse complement strand
GAGGCCCGGAATCAGGCACTGGCGAGCGTTGTGCCCGCGGGTGCCTGGACGGAGCCGCCGGCGCGTTGGTAGAGCAGCCAGGCGATTGCGGTGCAATAGCTCAGGTTGGTCTGCAACTCGCTGTCGGGATCACTCAGGAAAGCCCGCTGGCTGGCCAGCCCCCGTATCCTGCTCGCGATGTCCGGATTGAACGCCAGGTAGCGGTCCCACAGGTCGCGGTGCTGGGCGGCCGTGATGTGGAACAGGCCGAGGCCTTCATTGCGGGCGGAAAACAATCCCAGGTCCGGGGCGTCTATCGCGGCGTTGAGCAGGAACGATTCGCAGGCGGGCGTCCATGCTCCCAGGTATTTCAGGGTAGGTCGAATGACCTGGTCTCTCAGGTGTTCTGCGGTAACGTACATAACCCACTTCCTCGCAGGGATGACTCATCCGTCAGATACTGCTGTTTCACTCTTATGGTTCTCGTGGTGCGGTTATTTTCAGATCGGGTTCGGAGATCCTTCCACGTTCCCGACATTTCCGTACTCACAAGTAACTTTTTACCACATAGAAAAAATAAATCCAATAAAAATAAAGATTTGCATGGTCTTTTTCACAATTATTTCGGGAAAGCGCTGTAACTGGGAAAAGCTGGGTTCTTGGAGGGTCGATTGAGGGAGGGCGCCCGTAGCTAAAATCTGTAAAAGTTGGTGTAGATGGGGACTAAAAGTAGTTAAAATCTAGAAAAGCAATCATCCACCGGCGATTTTCACGGTGTAGCCGCGATTTTCTAATTCGGATTTAATCAGCTGGCGCTGGTCCCCCTGGATTTCGATGACGTCGCCCTTCAGGGAGCCTCCCACGCCGCATTTTTGCTTCAGGGTTTTCGCCAGGGCCTTCAGCTCCGGCGACCCCAGGGGTACGCCCTTCACCAGGGTCACCGCCTTGCCGCCGCGCCCCTTGGTTTCCCGGTGCAGGCGCACGATGCCGTCGCCCAGGGCGGTGGGGCGGTCGCTGCCGCAGACACAGTCCGCCACCGGCCGCTGGCACTGGGGACACAGGCGGCCGGCCTCCGTGGAGTACACCAGCCTGCCGCCCTTGTTGCGTTTGCTCATTCTTTTAATGCCTGTTGCCGATGGGGACGGCAGTAGTTTAGCCTGATGTGGCAAACAGGGGACAGCCTATGGCCGAGGAACTGGAAGAATTGAAAAATGCACTGATGGAGGTACAGAACCAGCTGGCCTTCCAGGAGGACACCGTGCAGGCGCTGAACGACGCCATGGCGCAGCAGCAACAGGAGATCCTGTTGCTCAGGCGCCAGCTGGAACTGCTGAAGCAGCGCCAGGACGAGCAGGCCGCTGCCGAACAGGGTGAGGCGGCCACGCCCGTAGAGGAAAAGCCGCCCCATTATTAATGAACCGGTCGCACGCGGGGCCCACGTAGGGTCGACTTCAGCCGACCAGGTCGACTAAAGTCGACCCCACACTTAGCAGAGAATAGAGAAGCCATGTCAGACGACGCCCGTAAGGACACCCAGGAACAGGCGGACTTCCGCCAGTATTGCCGTGGCTGGCTGGCGGACAATCGCCCACCCGAACCCACCGTGCGCCTGCCCCTGTCACCGCTGGAAATCATGACCACAGAGCAGCTTTGCTACCTCCAGGACTGGCAACAATCCGCCTACGACGCGGGGTTGGTGGGTTGTGACTACCCGCAGGAGGTCGGTGGCGGCGGCTGCAAGGACTGCCAGCGGGTCGCCAACGAGGAGATGCTGCGGGCGCGCACGCCCTTTTTCCCGAATGTGATCGGCCTGGGCATGGCCGCACCCACCGTGTTTTATCACGGCCAGGAGGAACTCAAGCAGAACCTGCTGCCGCGCCTGTTTTCCGGCGAGGATATCTGGTGCCAGGGATTCAGTGAGCCCGGCGCGGGTTCTGACCTGGCCAACGTGCAGACCTTTGCCGAGCGTAAGGGTGACAAGTGGGTGATCAACGGGCACAAGGTGTGGACATCCCTGGCCCACTTCGCCGAGTGGATGATCCTGCTGTTGCGGACCGACAAATCCCACAAATACGACGGCCTGTCTTACTTTGTGGTGCCGATCCGCGCGGCACTGGGCGATGGGGTCACGGTGAGGCCGCTGATCAAGATGACTGGCGAAACCGGTTTCAACGAGGTGATTTTCGACAACCTGGAAGTGGATGACAGCTACCGGCTGGACGAACTCGGGAAGGGCTGGCAGGTGGCGATGACCACCCTGCTGCACGAGCGGGGGGCCGGGGAGTTACAGACCCCCAGGGCAGGGGGCATGAAGAGCAAGGCCACCCACACGACCAATACCGCCAACCTGATCGAACTGGCGCGCAACAGCGTCCGGGACGGTGAGCCCGCTTCGGCGGACCCCCTGCTGCGGGACCGTATCGTGCAGCAGGTGATCCGAGAGCAGGGGTTGGCCCTCAATCAACAGCGTGCCCGGGTACCGGCACTGCTGGATCACCCGATGCGGGTGCAGTTGCAGAACAAATTGCTGATGACCGAGATTTCCCAGGACACCGCTGCCCTGGCGCTGGAGATCGAGGGCGCCAGTGCCTCCCTGTACCTGGGGGATGACAATGCCCCTGTGGGCGGGCAGTGGCCCATGGCTTATATGAATTCCTACGGCATGACCATCGCCGCGGGAACCAGCGAGGTGCAGCGCAATATCCTGGGCGAGCGGGTGCTTGGCCTGGCGAAGTCAAAGTAGGGGGCGATCATGGCAAAGGCAGATAATTTCGGTTTTGGTGAAGAAGCGGCCCTGCTCAAGGAGTCGGCGCGCAAGTTTTTCACCGATAATTTTCCCACTGACGCCCTGCACGCTCTGGTGGCGACGGACCCTAGCCCTGAGCGCATGAGCGACTGCGCCTGGGAACGCGACCTGTGGCAGCAGCTGGTGGACCTGGGCTGGAGTATGCTGGCGGTGCCCGAGTCCGCCGGCGGTGTGGGCATGCCGCTGGTGGCAGTGGCCGGGCTGGTGGAGGAACTGGGGCGCGCGGCGTTTCCCTGCCCGCTGTTAGGTACCCTCAATGCCACCTATGTCCTGATTGCCTGCGGCGATGGCGGACAGGCGGCCCTGGAAGAGATCGCGGCGGGGCAGGCTGCGACCCTGGCCATCACCAATCACCAGGGTGACTGGAACGTTTCCCAGACTGAGGTCAGCTGCGAGGACGGAAAACTCAGCGGCAGTGCCTGGTTCGTGCAGGATGCGCGCAAGACTGACCGCCTGCTGGTCAGCGCACGGTCCCCGGCAGGGCTCTCGCTTTACTGGGTGGCGACGGATGCACCGGGTGTGTCCATTCACGCGGATGCCATCCTCGATCTCACGCGGGATCAGGCACATATCAGCTTTGATGCGGTGGAGGCCGAGGAGGTCACAAACAATGCCCTGGCCGCACTGGAGCAGGCCATGCCCGCCATCTGGATTATCCTGGCGGCGGATATCGTCGGCGCCGCCGAGTGGCAACTGCAGACCACGGTGGAATACGCCTCGGCCCGCCAGCAATTCGACCACCCCCTGGGTTTCTTCCAGGCGGTGAAGCACCCGCTGGTGGACGTTATGGTGCAGATCGACCAGAGCAAGTCCCTTGTGTATGGCGCCGCCTGTTCGGTGGATATGGAACCCGCCCGTGCGCTGCAGGACGCGCATATGGCCAAGGCCTCCGCCAGTGAGACCGCGGCTTTTGCCTCCGGGCGTTCCATCCAGTGCCACGGCGGCATTGGCTTTACCTGGGAGTGTTTCGTGCACCTGTATTTCAAGCGACAGAAGCATAGCCAGATGCTGTGGGGTGACGCCGGCTGGCACCGGCGACGCCTGGCGGACATCCTGATCGGAGAGGTCGCCTGATGCGGTGGAAGACGGTGCTGGTGGTGCTGGTGGCACTGGTCGCCGGTGTCGGGGTGCTGGTGAAAATCGCCACCCGGGTGCCGGCGCCACCGGCTCACCAGGTGTTTATCAATGGCGATGTATTCACCATGGATGCCGATAATCGCATCGTCGAGGCGCTGTCGGTGCGGGAGGATCGCATCGAGGCGGTGGGCAGCACTGAGGAGATTATGGCGCTGGCGGGGGACGAGACGGAAGTCATCGACCTTCGGGGGCGCACCCTGTTGCCGGGTTTTGTGGATGCCCACGGTCATTTTCCCGCGTCCGGGATGATTGCCATTGCCGCGGACCTGAACAGCCCTCCTATCGGTGACAAGATCACCATGGCCGAGGTGCTGGGAGCGCTCAAGCAGCGGGCGGAGACGGCAGAACCGGGGGAATGGGTTACCGGCTTCGGCTACGATGACACCCTGCTGGAGGAACAGCGCCATCCCACCCGGGCTGAACTGGATGGCATCTCCACCGAACACCCCGTGGTGGCCATGCATATCTCCGGTCACATGCTGGTGGCCAACAGCTTGGCGCTGGATATGGTCGGTATCGGCGCGGATACTCCGGACCCCGAGGGCGGGGTAATCGGGAGGCGCCCGGGTACGCTGGAACCCAACGGCCTGCTGGAGGAAACCGCCCGCCTGGAGGTTCTGCATGAAATGCAGGATATCCCGCTGCTCGACGTGTATCGCATGATGAAGTCCGCGGTCAGGGAGTACGCCCAGGTCGGTGTGACCACCGCCCAGTCCGGCGGGGTCAGCGAACAGCTGGCTATGGGCCTGTCGGCATTCAGCAAGTTCGGCGTTATACCACAGCGCCTGGTGCTGTTTCCCTTCGAGACCGAGTTCGGGGAAAAACTGTTGAACGGCGAGTACCAGCCCGGGCAGTACAATACCGAACGCCTGGAGATGGGCGCGGTAAAAATCGTCGCAGACGGCAGTATCCAGGGGTATACCGGCTACCTGAGCCGGCCCTATCACACGCCTTTCCACGGCAATCCGGACTACCGGGGATATCCCGCGGTGCCCCGGGAGAAACTGTTCGCGCAGGTGCTGGACCTGCACCGGGCCGGTTATCAGATCGCCATCCACGGCAATGGTGACGAGTCCATCGAGGACATCATCGATGCTTTCGAGGCCGCCCAGCAGGCCCACCCGGTGGACGACCCGAGGATGATCCTGATCCATTCCCAGATGGCCAGGGAGGACCAGGTGGCGCGCATGGCGGACCTGGGTATCACACCCAGTTTCTTCACTGCCCACACCTGGTACTGGGGTGACCGGCACCGGGATATCTTCATGGGGCCCGAGCGGGCAGCGGTGATCAGTCCGGCGCGCTGGGCGCAGCAGTACGGGCTTCGCTTCAGTTCCCACCTCGATACGCCGGTGACGCCGATGCGCCCACTGCAGGCGGTGTGGAGCCAGGTGCAGCGGCAGACAACCGGAGGTGACGTGCTCGGTGAGGAGCAGCGCATAGGCGTGCTGGAGGCCCTGCGCGCGGTGACCATCGACGCCGCCTGGCAGGTGTTCCAGGACGACAATCGCGGTTCCCTGGAGCCCGGCAAGTACGCCGACCTGGTGGTGCTGTCGGGCAACCCCGTGGACGACCCAATGGGCCTGCGTGAGCTGCAGGTGGAGCGCACCCTGGTGGGTGGGGCGACCATCTACCGGCGCCAGTAAGCGACTTTTCCTCCCGCGGCATGGACAGCCGTCGGCCATTTCGATATAAATACGCAAACGGCTTAAGTGGAAATAGTGCTTTCGCTGTTTTCAGCCGGGGGAGGGGAAGCAAGCCGTAAGCCATGTATCGCTATTCAGTCGATAACGCCATCACTTACACCTCAGAAGACTTTGTCCTGTTCAGGGAATCCCCCTTCGCCTGCTGGATGGAGCGACTCAACCTCGAAAATCCCGATCACGGTATTCCCGCCGACGTCGGCAGCAGCGCGCCCGACA
>JAACFI010000284.1 GCA_009937575.1 Haliea sp. | reverse complement strand
GGGGAGCCAGCCGGTCCAGGGTGTCAGCGATGGCAGAGGTATCCTCCAGGTCGAGCTGATCGCGGTGCTGGGGCAGGCAGTCAACTGCCGGACCCGCACAGTACGCAAGCTCACGCCCCAACTGACCACCGCCACCTGTCACCAGAATTTTCTGCTGCAAATTTCCTCTCCCTCAACGGGGAACCCCTCGATTCGGAGCGCTATCATATACTGTACACCAAGCTCTCAGCCAGTCGCCCCGGGGACCGATACCATAGAGACATCCAGCGACAATACCAAAGCCCTGCACGAAGTGGCCCGGGAATTGTCCCGGGATCGCCTGCCGCCCGGCTGGGAGCTGGTCCAGAGTTCCTCCCATACGCGGGTCGCACGCAACCCGGTCCTCGGCCTGTACTACAAGGAATTCCTTCCCCGCAGCCCGGCGGAGTCACTCAAGGCCTTGTTGCGGGGCAGCCGGGCAAGCCGGGCGAGGCACAGCGGTGAGGCGCTGTTGCACGCCGGCATCACCGCCCCGGCCAACGTCGCCTGGGGTACTCTCGGCGCAGGACGACAGTATCTGTTCACCCGGGAGGTGCCTGGACAGGGCATTACCGACTGGCTGCGCATCGATCTGCGGGAGCGCCGGGGGGAAATCCTGGCGCTGCGGAGACAGCTGCTGGAAGAACTGGGGATCTTCGTCGGCCGGGTGCACGCTACAGGATTTATTCACGGGGACATGCGCCCCGGCAATATCCTCGCCTCCCTGCAGGGCGGGCGCTTCCGGTTCGCCCTGATCGACAACGAGCGCACAGTGAGGCTGTGCCCACCCCCCGGCCGGCGCCTGTTGAGAAACCTGATGCAGCTGAACATGCTGTTGGCCGATGATCTCACCCTCACCGACCGCATGCGCTTCTTCCGTGCCTGGCGCCGGCAGATGCGGGACCTGTCCGGACTGGAAGCAGCGATTCTCGGCCGTGAGGCCTATCGCTGGGCCATGCGCCGCCTCGATGAGAAGGGCCTTTTGAGCCCGACACCGGTGGTTGGCAGAGCGCCCTGAACGCGGTCGCGCCACCCCCTGGCCATCACACCAGTCGTCGCCCTCGCTCACCATACTGCAGCAGGTGACGCGCCCGAAGCTTATCCAGCTGGGGCAGCATGGTCTCCATGAGCTGCCGCTCCGACACACCGATGCAGGATATGTATGAATCCAGGAATGCCGCGTAATCAGCGCGCTCCAGAGCCAGCTCCTCCGCGTTGAGAGTAAACCGGGCCAGGTCCCGTCCCTGAACTCGATCTCCGCGTGACGCCCGGCGGGCACTGTCCAGGTCCACCAGGAAGATTTGCTCGCGGTAAAGCAACAGGTTGTGCCACTTGCAGTCGCCGTGTGCGAATCCAGCCGCGTGCACCTTTGCCAGCAGTTCTCCCGCGGCACGCAGAACGCGCCGGCCCCGTTCGCCCCGCTCGCCGCTGCGCCACCACTGGTGCAGGTTATCACCACCGGGCAGGCCTTCGCTGAGCAGCAGAACAGCCCCGGGGAGACGCAGGCAGGCCAGGGGTTCAGGGACTGCGATACCAGCGGCAGACAGTCGGCCCGCCGCCTCATAGTTGCGCAGTGGACGGCCCCAACGGGTCCTGAATACTGTTGCCTGCACTCCCGTCCTGGGCCGATACAGCTTCAGAAAGCAGCTCCGGCCCTGCACCTCCAGCAGGCCGGCCCGGGTGTAAGGGTCCACTTTCAGGCATTCGCCGTGCTGCTCCATCCATGCCCAGGCATCCTCCGGTGGCGTTTCCAGTACCCGCAGCAGGGCCTGGGCCCACTCGCCGCCACGCATTACGTGGGCCCTAGCGACCACGGTGGCGAGCACCTGCCGGCGTCAACGGGGGCGGCGGTGTTCCGTGGGCCTTCAGGTAGAGCCGTTCTGCCGCGGATGACACACTGCGCCACAACCCGGCCTGTTCTGTCATCGCCTGGCGCAGGCCACCGGGGCAGTAGTGGCGAGCGAAGCGCTGCAGGTCGCGCTGCGACAGGCCACAGTCCATGGCGGAAAAATACAGGCCTGCAAGGTCCTTCACCCGCCAGCGCCTGGGGATCTGTCGGCGCAGCTGGGCGCGGTGCAGATCGATCAGGTGACAGCGCAGTGGCCCCCCGGCCAGGCTGTCCCGCACCAGGTGAAAGTGACAGAGATAGAAATCCCGGTGATTGATACCAGCCCCATGCATGCGCCGGGCGATGTCTGCCAGTAGCACCACCAATTGCAGGCGAAGCGCGGAAGGCGGCGGGTGCAAAGACCAGTCGGCGCAGTAGTCCTCGAGACTCACCGTGCCCGTCAGCTCGTCGGTGAGAATCATGGACTGCAACCGGGCGGGGTTGAGACCGAAGCTGGCAAATGCCGCCGGCGCCAGGCTCTCAACCCCGATTGCCTCCAATGCGCACAGGGCCCTGAATTCGCTGCCCGCCCCCACGATCGGCAGTCGCCCCTGCAGCAGGTTCTTGAAAATTTCCGCCCAGCCCACTCCCCGGTGCAGCTTGAGGAAAAAACCCCTCCCATCCAGTTCAAGGCGCAGGGTTTTACGTCCCTCCCGGTCGCGGTAGACAGCTTCGGGTGGCGCCTGCCCGGCGGCCCGCAACGCCCATTGCAACAGGGTTTCAGCATCCCCCTCGGCGGACAATGCGCCGCCCTGGAGGTCAGCGCGCAGGAAGTATTCAGACACCGTCGCGAGCCATTCTCTCACGCACGAACTGCACCATCAGGTCAGCGCCTACGCTGTGCATGGAGTAGAGATCGGTCAGGCGCGCATACAGCAGCGCGCTCTCACGGCAGTCAGCGCGGAACACACCGTCGATATTGCGCATGATCGCCCGGTTCAGCTGCTCCTGGCTGAACGGCGAGGGCAGCACCAACCCTCCCCTCGCGGCCTTGACGTAATGGGCGTAGCCACAGACATCGCTCACCACAACGGGCAGGCCCGCCACCAGGGACTCCAACAGAACGATGCCCGCAGCCTCGCTGCGCGCCGGGTGGACCAGCAGGTCAGCCGCCAGCATCAGGTCGGTCACGTCCTCCCGGCCGCCGAGAAAGTGCACCCCGTCGGCCACCCCCAGGCGCCGGGCCTGACGGACAAAGCGTCGGGGTTTATCCTGCCCCGCCACCAGCAGACGAATCTCCACGGATGGCTGCTGCTCGCGGATATCGGCGAGGGCCTGGATAGTCCGGTCCAGGCCCTTGGTGATAAAACCCGACCCCACCGACAACAGCACCAGTTCCCCCTCTTTCACCCCCAGGGCATCACGCTTCGCCCGCCGCCGCTGAGGGGCGTCTTCGGGGGCCCGGCGGGCAGGCGCCACCCCCGGGGGCAGCAGGTACATACGCTCAGGGGGAGTCTGGTAGTGGCGCTGGAAGCTGTCCCGCTGGGACTCCGAAATCAGCAGGACCCGTGTGTCGCTGCCCGCCCCGAATACCGCCCGTTCCCAGGCGGCGAAGTGGCGGAAGCGGGCACTGCGGCGGTACCACCAACCGCGTTCCCCGGCCTTCTCGACGAAGCAGGGATCCGCCGCGAAATAGACATCCAGCCCCGGCACCTTATTGAAACCGATAACGCCATCCACCGGGTCTGCCGCCAGGTCCGAGTGGACCCACTGCACGTAGCGCTGGTAGCGGCGATGATTACTGAGGGCCCGGACCGGTACTGTGCGCAGCTCCACGCCGTCCAGGGGCTCTCCCTGCCACTCGAGGCAGTAAACCCGGCAGTGACAGCCGCGATCCTGCAATTCCCGGGCAAGGGACAGGAAGTCCCGCTGCAGGCCACCGTAGGGAAAGTACTTGAACAACAACAGGGCGAGACGCATCCTCAACCACTCACCGCGGGGAGTTGCTCCACCGCCTCCCACACTGCCGCCGGCTCGATGGCCTGCATCTGCGCCCGGGGGTCGGCGCGCCGGTCACCCGCGAGGGGGGATTGGATATGTACCTGGTGACCCCCGTAAGTGCCCACCAGCCGGGTACTGGTGGGACCGTAGAGGGACACGGCAGGTACGTCCAGCGCAGCGGCCAGGTGCCCCAACCCGGTATCCACCGCCACCGCCGCACGTACCTGCAACAGCCGCTGCGCCAGTTGTGACAGGGACAGCCGGGGTAGCACCTCGGCGCAGTCGTCAGCCCCGGCAATACACCGGGCCCGCTCATGCTCTGCCTCGTCACCCCAGGGCAACCATACCCGGAAACCGGCCCTGCCTGCGTACTGCACCAGCTCCCGCCAGTGTTGCTCCGGCCACAATTTCTCTGCCCTGGCGGTACCGTGAAAAAAAAGCAGTACCGGTTCCTGCACTAACGCCGATCCCCGCCGCAGATCGAGTCCATAAGCGCCTTGCCCCGGGCCCGACCGGTAGTGCAGTGCCCGGGCAAACAGGCGCCGGCTGCGCTCCACCGCGTGCATGTCCCTGGGCACGGCAATCCGGTGGTGATAGACCGCCGCGGCCAGCCCTTCCCTGGCGGAGTGCCGGTCCATACCATAGCGTGGGGCCTTCACCAGTCGGGCAATGAATGCGCTTTTGATCAGGCCCTGGGCATCGATCAGCGCATCGTAGCGGGTCTTGCGCAGGGCTTCACGGGCCCGCCGCCACTCCGGACCGCGAAAGTCGCGCAGGGGTCGACGACGCCAGCGCCGCAGGGCGACGGGGATCACCCTGTCTACCGCGGGATGCCAGGCGGGAATTTCGGCGAAAGCCTCTTCCACCACCCAGTCGAAGCGAACGCCCGGCAGTGCAACGGCGGCATCCGTGATCGCCGGCAGGGTGTGAATGACGTCACCCAGGGAGGACAGCTTTACCACCAGCACGCGCATCAGTCGGTGTCACCCAGCAGGGCCTCCAGTTTGGCAAGCACCGTTTCCGGTGAAGTATCTCGCATACAGCGGTGGTGGCCCAGTGGGCACTCGCGCCGGAAACAGGGTGCGCAATCGATGTCACTCACCTGCAGACTGGCCCGGGTGCCCAGTGGGGGTGTAAATTCCGGCGAGGTGGCGCCATAAACCGCCACCAGAGGCCGCTCCAGGGCCGCGGCAATGTGCATCAGGCCCGAGTCATTGCTCACCACCGCCGAGGCAAGCGACAGGAGATCCACAGCTTCCGCCAGGGAGGTCTCCCCGGCGAGGTCCTGGCAGGCGGTATCAGCGCCGCAGGCCTCTCTGATGGCGCGGCACACCGGCCGGTCATTGTCCGAGCCGAACAACTGCACCCGCCATCCCCGCTCCAGGTAGTACCCCGCGAGCCTGGCATAGTGCTCCGGGGGCCAGCGCTTGGCGGCCCCGAACTCCGCTCCAGGACACAGGGCAAGTATCGGTGCCCCCTCTTTCACACCGTATTTTTCCCGGCAGCTCTCCACCGACGCGGGATCCACCTCCAGGCACGGATGCGGGAAGTCCCCAGTGGGTGATTCCCCCGCGTCGAGACCCAGCGCGATAAATCGCTGCACCATCAGCGGCAGGGCCGCCTTGTCGAGCACCCTGAGGTCGTTCAACAGGCCATAGCGCATCTCCCCTCGCCAACCAGTGCGCCGGGGTATCCGCGCGAACCAGGGGACCAGGGCCGATTTCAGGGAGTTGGGCAGGACAATGGCCTGCCGGTAGCCCCCGGCGCGCAGTTCGAGACCCAGGCGCCGGCGGCCGCCGAGAGCCAACTGCCCGTGCCCGAAAGGCAGGCTCAGGGCGCGATTGACCTGGGGCATTCGCGCCAGGAGGGCGCCGCTCCAGGGAGGGGCCAGTACTTCCAGTTCCAGGCCAGGCCGTCGCTGTTGCAGGTGGATGAACAGGGCCTGGGCCATCACCATATCCCCCACCCAGGAGGGACCAACCACCAGGACCCTGTCGGT
>JAACFI010000041.1 GCA_009937575.1 Haliea sp. | reverse complement strand
TGATGGTGCGCAATGCGCACCATCAGCCCCGCAATGTCTTCTCCCTTTCCCGCCGCTTGCGCTTGCGCGTCATGCGGCGATTTGCATGGTAGGCCAGGATTTCCCTGGCCAGGTCCTTGTCTTCCTGCGACAGCTTCTCGCAATCTCGGTAAACCCTGTACATATACAGCAGATCTATCCGCGTCACATATCCCCTGAGCCCCTCTTCAAGGTGAGCCAGATCGCGCACGATGCCGCGATGCAGCAAGAATTTCGGTGGGTGGTGGCCGCTCGGGCAGTCGAAAAAAAACAGCTCCGGTTCCGGGTTATCGCTGCGCAGGAGTATATTCCTGGGTTTCAGGTCCTTGTGGTAAAAACCCGCGTCATGGAGATTCCGCGCTGCAAGTGCAAGTGCCCTCAGTACCTTGCGGGCGCCAATTACGCCGTTACCGTAAAGGGTTTTTTCGCGCAGGACCTGCTCCAGGTCCGCTGCGTTTTCCACCTCACGGGTAACCAGCACAGCCTCCTGCAGCAAACCCAGCCGGCTGTGGTGGCCGTGGGCCACGAGTTGAGGTGTTGCCAGCCCCAGTTTTCGGAACATCGCCAGGTTGCGCACTTCCCGCTGGTAGCGACTGATGCCCAGCAGGTGCTTGATACGGCTGCCCCGTCCGGGAAAGGCTTTAACGAAGTAGTTGTGTTTAAGTGCGAGGATTGCGACGCCGCTGCGCCGGTCCAGGGTGACCTGCTGCTTTGGCAATTGCAGCAGGTGCCTCAGGGATGTGAAAGCCGCCCGGTCGGTGGCGGGGATTTCCGGCCAATCGACCTGCCAGATGCCTAATCGCCCAGCTGCCAGTTAAAGGAAATACTGGCAAACCAGATTTCGTTGGTCTTGTAATCCCCCTGCAAGCCGTAAACGGGTAGTGCGCGTTGGCTGTCGATTTCCGCCTCGCCGTAATCTGCGTAAACCAGGCTGCCGCTGATACGCATTCCGGACTTTCGTTTGTAGTCGAAACCCACCGCATACCGATACTGCTCATCCAGGGGCATGTCGGCGGTACGGTCCTTTGCGTCCACCGGATCGGTGTCGTAGGCAACACCGGCTCGGAGTGTCCACTGCTGGTCCAGACGGTAATCGGCTCCAACAGCGTAGTGATAGGTGTCCTCCCAATTGCGTGGTAGCGTGGCGCCGCCGGCGTTGGTAGAGATAAAAATGTCATCCATTTCGCTCCAGTTGTCCCAACCCCAGGTGGTATGAACGCTCCACTGCTGGTTGATATCGTGGCTCAGGCCCACCCGGGCGATCGCAGCCATTGTGAGGTCGGTCTCCACACCGACCTGACCCAGCAAGTCAGCGGAAATACTCCCGTCATAGTTGAAATCGAACTTTGAAGTCGCGCGTCCACCCAGCCTGGTGTTCTCACTGAATTCGTAGAGAAAGCTCAGTGACCCTGCCACCTTCAAATCGTCGCCGTCGAGATTGACCTTGCCCTCGGGTCCCTCCGGGTTCAGCGCATTGGGTATTGCCACATCCATGTCCAGTTCTGAATACATAACCGGCACAGCCGCTCCCACCGAAAACTTGTCGGTGACGCGGTAACTGATGGAAGGTACTGCCCCGATCACCAGGATTGACACATCCTGTACCTGGAAGCGGCCCGCCCAGTCATCGTCGTAGTCGAGTACCGAGCCGGTCAGGGCCACGCCGGAGATGCCGAACGCCCAGCGGTCACTCAAGGGGTGGACGTAAAATACGCTGCCCCCAGGAGCGGGATCGGCAGCATCACCCCCGTCGCCGTCGCCATTGACGATACCGCTGTTCTCCACGTCAAATTCGACACTCGCTGCAATAACGCCCGCCGAGACCATGATCTCGGGATTTTCCAGGCGGCTCATGGCCGCGTGGTTAAAGAACGCATCGGTGGCATCGCCGTTGCCGGCTTCCTCACCGGCACCGGCGCGACCCTGGGTGGGCTGCCCGAATTCAGTGATCCACAGTCCGCCGGCCAGCACCTGGTTTGCGCCAAGTAAGGCCAGTGTGATTATGCTCCGTTGTAACAGGTGTTTCATTGTTCTTGTCCCTTTAATCTCTGGCGCCGCAAATGTTCGTCGGGATAAACCGCCCCGCTACCGGGTAATGTTACACGCCGAAATCTGTATCTCTACCGTAGATTTCGGTGCTATTCACACCCCTGAACCGCTGCCGCTAGAAACGCGCCGAGTAGGTCAGGACGTACTGGGGCCCCTCGATATCCACCTTGCCGATGGTTTTGTCAAAATCCAGTTCGGTGGACATATAGCGAATACCAAAGCCCATGTGCTGGCCGTCCTGGATCTCGAAATCCACCCCGGCGCGGCCGTAGAAACCCAGGTTGATGTCGTTGCTGTCGTTGTCCTGCAGGTCCAGTTCGTCATCCACCGGCGCGCCATCGGGGATTTCTTCCAGGCTCTCATCCTCCACCTCGTGCTCCCCAAACATCACCATGGGGCCGGCGGCGGCATAGGTGGTGATGCGGTCGGTCAGTCGGCCGCGCACATATCCGCCCAGGTGCAGTTCGAACAGGAACAGGGAGTTGTCGATATCCACCCTGATGGTGGTGCCGCTCTCCCCGGTAAAGCCACCGGAGAAATTGGTGTCATCGCTTTTCCAGGCGATGCTGCCGCCGGGATTGAGGCCCCAGTGAACCCAGCCCTTGTAAAAGGGGTACTCTGCCTCGATCCCGCCGCTGGGCAGTGAGGAGAAATCCACATCGACGTTACTCTCGGAGATTGCATCCCATTCGCCGCTCTGGTCATCCAGTTCCAGCACCCCGAGGAAGACCTGGATCAGCGGCGGCTCCTGGTCCACGGCGGCGGCGTCCGGCTCGGCTTCTGCCGCGACGACGGATACGGCCTGGGCAGCGAGCATCCCGGTGGCGCCCAGCGCCCTTAAAACGTGTCTCATCGGTGTTTGCTACCTGTTCTCCCGCTGCGGATCAGCTGTTGGCCAGCATCCACTTGCGCAGGCGGTTGGAATCGCCAAAGGGTGTCAGTTTGCCGAAGGAGTTCAGCAGTACGATGGATACGTCTTCTCCCTCGATATTGGCCTGCATCACCAGGCAGCGGCCAGCCTCGTTGATATAGCCGGTCTTGCTGAGTTCGATATCCCAGCTCTTGTTCTTCAGCAGGCGATTGGTATTGCCGTAGACCAGCGGTCCGCGCCTTGAGTAGGGCCTGACTTCCATGCGAGTGGTGGTCGTCGACTGGGTTATCAGGGGATAGCCCTCAGCGGCAGTGATCATTTTCGCCAGATCGCTTGCTGTAGAGACATTTTCGGTTTTCAACCCGGCCGGATCGGCGAAATGGCTATTGCTCATTCCCAGGGCGCGAGCCTTGCGGTTCATGTGATCGACGAAGTTATCCATGCCACCGGGATAGGTCCTCCCCAGGGCAGTAGCGGCGCGATTTTCCGAGGACATCAGCGCCAGCAGAATCAGTTCCCTGCGACTCAATGTGGCCCCGTACTCGAGACGGGAACCGGTGAGGCGAATCAGGTCACGGTCTTCCCTGGTGATGGTGAGCTTTTCGTTCAGGTCCAGGTTGGCGTCAAGCACCACCATGGCTGTCATCAGCTTGGTGATAGAGGCGATGGGACGGACCGTATTCACGTCCTTGCCGTAGATAATGTTGCCACTCTCATCGAGAACGATGGCGGAGGCCGATTTCAGATTGGGATTACCTTTCAGTCCCGCAAACCTGGAGTCACCGGCCTGTGAAGCCAGCGTATGGCCGGCAAGGAATACCAGTAACAATGAAACTACCCGCACCACGTCCATGGTTTCGCCCGTCCCGCGCTTGTTCGTTATTGTCGCGGCAGCGGCCCCTGATCCGCTCCCACTGTACGTATTTTGCCCCAGCGGGAGTGAAATTGCACCTGTCAGCCCGGTTCAGACTCTGCCCTGGCTTCCACTCTCAACAGTCCGCGGAAGGCCCTGTTGGCGTTTGAGTCCCCGCTGAGTACCCGATAGACGTCGCTGGCAATGGGCATTTCTACACCGTATTGTTCCGACAGTGCGATGACCGCCGGGGCGCTCTTGGCGCCTTCGGCCACCATCACCATCTCATCGATAATCTCCTGCATGCTGCGGCCCTTACCGAGTTCCACGCCCACATGACGGTTGCGACTCTGGGGACTGGTACAGGTGGCGATCATGTCGCCCATGCCCGCCAGGCCGGCGAAGGTCTCCGCCCTGCCTCCCATGGCCGCCCCGAGGCGGGTGACTTCTGCAAGGCCCCGGGTGATGAGTGCTGAGCGGGTATTGTCCCCGGCGCCCTGGCCGTCGCCCATGCCTACTGCGATGGCAATGATATTTTTCAGCACACCGCCCAACTCACAGCCGATCACATCGGTGTTGGTGTACACCCGGAACAGCCCGCTCTTGAACACGTTCTGCAGTTCCTGGACGATGATTTCGTCTTCCATGGCGATTACGCTGGCAGCGGCCTGTCCTGCCATGATCTCCCGCGCCAGGTTGGGGCCGGTGAGTACGCCTACCGGGTGGCCAGGTAGCACCTCATTGATGATTTCGGTCATACGCATTCGCGTATCCAGTTCCAGGCCCTTGGTCAGGCTGATCACCGGTACCCAGGCGCGAATATGTTTTTTGACTTCCTCCAGCACCGATCGAAAATTCTGCGAAGGGATTCCCATCACCACCACGTCGGCCTCGCGAACACATTCGCCGATGTCGTTGGTGGCGACCAGCTTGTCCGGTAGCCGGGCTCCCGGGAGGTAAGTCTCGTTACTGCGCTGTTCGTTTATTTCGAGTACGGTGTCGGGGTTGCGCGCCCAAAGGGTCACCGGCACGTTGCGCGTCATCAGCGAGGCGACGGTGGTTCCCCAGGAGCCGCCTCCCAGTAATCCAACCTTTAGATTCTGCATTGTTACTTCTCCTGTGTAGCGCCGCGGCTGGCGACGCCGATAGCGCGGATCAGGTCCAGTCGCCGTAAAAGATCGCGCAGTTCACGCGCCAGTTCCATGCGATTTTCGGCAACATTGGGGTCGCTGCAATCGGTGAGCTTCCTGCTCTGCAGCATCTTGTAGGCATTCTTGAACAGCAGCTTGCCGATGGATGATTCGCTGCTGATGCGACGCTGCAGGTAGGCCTGGCGGCCGTACTTCAGGGCCTGGTCGACGCAGTTCTCTTCCTCCAGTGACTCGGTGGTTCCCAGGCCGGCGAGCAAGGTAGCCACCACCGAGTAGGCTTCCGCATAGGTCAGCAGGGTTACGTGGGATACCAGGGGAATCATGGAATTCAGCATCTGCCCGAACCCGGCAGCGCCCTGCCCAAGCAGCGTCTCCCAGTCGTCGTCATAGCGGTCCAGTTCCTCCCGGATCTGTTGGTGAAATTCTTCTGTGGGAGCGTAGAAAAATTCGAACTTGAACAGGTCCCGCAGGTGGTCCACCTCAGCCCAGAACACGTCAAGCGCGCCTTCGCCCTCATTTTCGCTGGCCTTGAGCAGCGCCAGTTCGATGATCGCCTTGTTGACAAAGAAGTGGATCACCGTATTGCGGTAGTAGCTGGCCACCGGGTGCTGGTCGAGTTCGATGCCGTAGACGATCTCCGGGCCCTCGTCGTAGCGGGTGACGATACCCTCGTCGATCATGATACCCAGCAGACCCTCCATCTGGTCCGCGTAGGCTCGGTCAAAATCCCTGGAAATACGCAGGTTTCGCGCCTCTGCCCAGCCCAGCAGGGTACGCAGGTCCTCTACCACCTCTTCTTCGGTGAGTGCCCTGGGGGAGGAGCCCAGCAGGCTCATGGTCACCAGGGACGGGAAGGTGATCGGTGTGACCTGGTTGGCCTCCACCGCGACCTCGAAGGCTATCTTCGACAGGGCCATTCGGTCATCCGGGTCCGGGGCGCGATCCAGGACCACCGGTTCGCCGATGTCCATGTAAACCTTGCCCATGGGCCGCGCGAGGCTGCGAATATAGCCGATAAACCAGCGCAGGGACTCGGCGCCCTTGCCCCGGCCAGTCTGCTCTGTGGCGTATTCTTCCACGTCGCGGATCAGGTCGTAGCTGATGGAAATGGGGATGATTTGGATATTCCGGGCATCCGTGGCGTGGCAGGCTTCGAGCACATATTTCAACAGGCCGTAGCGGGGCGGCATCAGTTTGCCCATTCGCGACCGGGTCCCCTCGAAGGCCCAGTTCATCGGGAAGCGCTTTTCCATCAGGTAGCCGATATAGTGGCGCAGGGTGATCTTGTAGAGCTCGTTATCCTGGAAACTGCGCTTGATGAAGATAGCGCCGGCCCGGTGCAGCAGGTGGCCCAGGCCGGGGAAATTCATATTGGCGCCACCAAACATATGGGGCATGGGGAAATCGTGGTCGTACAGCACCTTGGGGACGACCATACCGTCCAGGTAAGTCTTGTGGGTCCACAGCAACATTGACGGACTATCGCGAACGATGCGACGCATATTCTCCACCGCCTGCCGGTCGACGACGATCTCCTCTTCATAACCGAGGCCCAGGCAGAATTTGTTGAATTTGGCGTAGAAATCCAGCCAGAAGGTGCTCGGCCTGGATACCATCTCGTCCATGTAGGTTTTTGCTTCTTTCATCAGCTCGGCCTTGCTGCGGCCGCTCTCCCGGGCCAGCCTTTCCACTGCCTGGTTGTAAGGCGTATCCGCCAGCAGGCTGGCGGCCACGTGGCGTGGCACCTTGTAGCGCCCCCCTTGCAGTCGGCGTTCCGCCAGGTCCAGTACGATGGCCGCCTGGCGGGCTACGAAGTCGGCAAATTCCTGCTGCTGGGTGCTACCTTCCTCCAGATTGTGGTGAGTTTCGAAGCGCTCCCTGAGGTTGGACACGGAATCCGGCGTGCCGGCGATAAGGTGCATGCGCTCAGGGGCTTCCTGCAGGATCTTGCGACCGCGCCGGGCGTTGGGGTGGCGCGGGTCGCCAAATACCAGGTTGCGTAACCTGGGGCCGGAATTGATATCTTCTTTCGATGGCAGCCAGGCGACGCGCAGGGGGGCGATCAGTGTGTTCGCCGGCAGGCCAAGGGCCATCACCAGTTGGGCGCTGTCTATGCCCTTGCGGTCATCCCCCAGGTCCAGGTTGACCTGGGGTGTATGAAACTCCTCATTACCGCTCTGGGTGTGATGGTGAATCCAGTCCTTGAGGATCTCCTGCTCGAAAGTGTTGCGTGCGTCCAGGATAAACAGGACCTGCTCACCCGAGCGGGAGGGCCAGGGATTGCTGTGCTGGTATTTGTCTGCCAGGTCCACGCCTGCCGGCTCCTCTATTTATTGCTTTTGGATTTTGCCTTGGGTCTACTCTTTGCCTTTGCCTTTGGTTTCGATTTGGAAGCAGTTTTTGTCTTCGCCCTTGTCGTGGTTGTTTTCCTGCGCCTGGTGGGCTTCTTTTTAGAGGGTACTTCAGGTTGTCCCAACACCCTGGCGAACATGTTGCGTACCTCGCGGACATGCTCATTCACCGTTTCTGCCTTCCAGGCACTGGTATCTACCGGCGGCAGTACCTCCACGTCGACGGTAGCTGGGCGGAATACGAAATCTCCCTTGGGTGCCACGTCCCCGGCATTGTGAATAACAATAGGAACCATGGGCACGCCCGCCTGTATGGCCAGGTGGAAAGCACCTTTCTTGAAGGGGGCCATTTTCGGGGATACGGTTCGCGTGCCCTCCGGCGCAAGGACTACGGACTTGCCCTCTTTTTTCATCACTTCAACCAGCGGGCTCATGGCATCGATGGCACTTTTCGAATTGGCGCGGTCGATCAATACGACACCGCCCATTTCCAGTACCCGGCCGATCAGGGGGTTCTCTGACTTGATCTCCTTCTTGCCGATCCCCGCCAGGTCGCGCCTTATCAACTTCGAGACAACGATGACGTCAGCCTTGCTCTGGTGATTGAAGACGAATACCGCCGGCCGATGGGACCAAAGGTTTTCCTCTCCCTTTACGTTCAAATCCATACCGACCAGCGCGCTGGCGGTATCGGCAAACAACGAGAAGGAAAAGTTATTGGCATCCCGGCGGGATCCGGTAAGGGCGTAGATGGGCAGCCCGGCCATGAAACTTGTGACCAGGCTGCTGGTGGCGGCTACCGAGCGAAGGAATTGTCCCATGGAGGGGCGGCCGCGGCTGCCGAATTTGGCGGTGGGCCAGCGCTTGTCCCGGGCAATGCGCTCCAGTTTGCCGCTTGGGTTGAGAGCACGGGGATTGCCCACCCGTTCCAGCAGCAACAGGTCGTCCTGGCTGTCGGAGTAGAAAAAGCTCTGGTCGAGATCGGCGCCCTGTTCCTTCGCCAGTGTTTCTGCCGCATCCACCTTGCCCTGGCCAAAGCAGGTGGGGCGAACCACGCCGCCTGTGAATTTGCCGTTTTCCACTTCAAGGTGAGAACACAACACGTGGTCGATGCCCAGGTCCGCAGCGGCCGGCTCCACCTGGTAAGGCGTTGCCGAGGAGATGATGGCCACTGTGTGACCCTTGGCCAGGTGGGCATTGACCAATGCGCGGGATTCCGGGTAGATCAGGCGGGCGATCTGCTCAGTGTACAATTTCTCTCCCACCTCGTGATACGCCTGCTCCTCGATGCCGCGCATGAACTGGGCGTTGACCATCATCATTCCGGAGAAGCCCAGGTTGCCGAGGCCGAAGTTGATCATGGCCGACATCAGCTCAGCGAACTCCCGCGGTGAAAGCTCGCCGCGCCTGATCTGTTCACGGATGAAGGCGGTCGCTGAGTATCCGGCAATGATAGTGCCGTCAAAATCAAAAATTGCTGCGACCTGGGGGCCGTCCGGGGAGGCTTCTATGTCCCGGAGCAGTTCTTTTATGCTTGCCATATCGATTCCTTGAAGAGATTTGGCAAGCATAGCTCATTCTTTGGGATAGAGTATAAAAAGAGGACATACCGTCCATCCATGGACATAAAAAATGCCGCTGTGGATAAGCCCACAGCGGCATCTCAGGGGTAAAGCTTTATTATGAATCTACCCAGGTCATTTTTCACCGGCCCGCTACCGGATCACGTCCCCCTGGCCGCAAACATCTCTGACTAATGCTTGCAAGCTTCCCCAAATGTTGGCGGAGAACTCCCCAGACAGCTCGTCCCATGCACTCACTGTCTTATTCAACCGCCACGATTTCAGTATAGGTAGTCGTGACGGAGATTCAAGAAATTACTCCATGATATTTTATTATTTCACTTAATAACCCTTGGTTATTTCATGAACTGATATCAGCGCGCTTTCCGAAACAGCAGGGTCATGCGGTCAGACTCACCAATCGCCAGCATGGCCTTGCGCAACTCGGGATTGTCCTTGCTGGTTCTCAGAGATGGGGGGAGCCGCCATACCAGATCGTCCGGGCCTGGCTGGTCCTTGGGATTGGCGTTGATCTCGCTCCTGGCTACCAGCTGGAAACCGGCCTTCTCGAACATGGCGATAACCGCCGATTGTTTGAGATAACCGCGGTTGCCATCTGCCCATTCATCGCTGGCGCCCTCGGGTGCCCGGTGTTGTACTACCCCCACCAGGCCGTCAGCCTTTAGCATGCTGCGCACGGCGGACAGTGCCTGGGTCATGGTCCCCGCCTCACTTTCGAAGCGGTTGAGGTTGTGCAGTGCGCGGATTATCAATACACGATCTACTATTCCTACCACCTTGGGGGGAACGGTGTTGAAGGTGAAGCCCGTCGTCCGGATGCCGTTATCTGTAAATTTAGCGACTTGCTCGGGAAATTTTGCGGCTGCTGCAATTCGGCTGGCCACCCACTTATCAGTAGCGAAGCTGAACATGCTCCACATCTCGTCGATGTAGTTGACGCCGTACAGGGCGCCGTTACCGCCCAGGTAACTCGCCAGTATGCGGGTGTACCAGCCGCCACCGGGTAATACCTCCGCCACGGTCATGCCAGGTTCGACATTGAAGAAATCCAGGGTCTCTACCGGGTGGCGAGCGCCGTCCCGGCCCCTGTCCTCGGCGCTGCGAGACTCAATCACCTGAGTCAGGCCCTCCGGGACTGCCGCGTTGTTTGTGCCGGCGAGACAGGTAAAAAGCAGGAGAAAGGTAAACAGTTTGCTGGTGATACGCGTCATGGCAAGGTCCTCCTTCGGGCGGGTGTAGGGGATTGTACAGACTTTGGCTTGGGGCGGCAGCCCACTATAAATAATCGCGCCCACGGTCGCTGTATTGGACATCGTTTCCTGTCTGGGGTTAACTGTTTTCGTGCAATTTTCCTTCCTGACAAATCCCTGATGCGGCTTCGATGACAGATACAAAGCGAATCGGTCATTCGGGAAGGACATTCTCGCTGCTGTTGGCGCTGTTCGTTCTCGCCTTGCTGCCACGTCTTTACAGCGCCGTTGCACTGGGCTGGGACTGGGATGCCCCTGACAGTTTTACCCTGGTCAATTTCGATGAAAGTGGTTCCTGTCGGGCCGCCCTCGATGGTTTTGAATACACGGGTTTTGTGGGCCGCCAGACCATTGCAATAGCAGAATTGACCGGGAACGGACCACAGCCGCGCATTCGCGGCAATCCTCCCATGGTAAAGGCCTATTGCCATGGTGCAGAGCATATGAGGGTGGCGCGGGTTTATTCTGCCTTTGCCGGTGCCCTCACTGTTCCCGTTCTGGTGCTGGTCGGTCTCCTGCTGGTGCCTTCACAAACAGGCGTAGGCTGGACTGCAGGTGGTCTGCTGGCACTGTCGGGATTTCACATCAGTGAATCCCAGGTGGGAACTGCGGATGCGCCATCGACATTTTTCATTTACCTGTTCCTGCTGGCGCTGATTTACAGCCACCGCCGGGGCACGCGCGGGGGATTCCTGCTCAGCCCGTTACTGTTGATACCCGCGGTGTGGACCAAGTACTGGGTTTTTGCGTTTTTTGCCTACGTTTCCGTTCTTCCGATGCGCCTTTATCAATACCTGGCAGAGGGTATGAGTAGCTGGCGCCTGGCGCTCGTCATCCTGGCGACGGCGGTACTGTTCGGGGCGCTGGGTAACAGTGATTTCAGGGCAGCGGGTCTCTATCCGCTGCTGGTTCTGTATTACCTGTTCATTCCCTGGCGCCGATTGCGCCGGCCATTGATCGCTTTCTGGCTGCTGGTACCTTTGCTGGCCTACCTCTTGTGCCAGCTTGATGTCATCACGGTCTATACCATGGGGGGGCTGGAAGGCAGGTTCGGTACGAGTTACGGCGCCATCGGCTGGAACAAATGGCTGCGTAACATGGTCAACGTTCCGGTCTTGCTGGTGGTAGCACTTGGGTTTCCCGCTTTCGTGTTTTCCATCGTCGGTTTGCGCCGACTGTTTTCCGGGGTCGATAACCCACGAGCCTGGTTATGCCTGACCCCGTTGCTGCTTTTTGCCCTCTACATGGCTTTCGTGGCCCCGGTCACTTACTACCGCCACTACCTGCCCCTGGTGCCCGCGGCGGCCCTGCTTGCAGCCTACGGCCTTTACGCCACGGCGTGGGCAGCTCGCCGCTGGTTCATGGTATTGTTTTTCCTCTGGCCGGCGTTGCTGGCCCTGGACATGGTGCAGGATTACCACAGGGATCCTCGTATCGAGTTGCGCCAGTGGTACCAGGAAAATCCGCGGGCGAGGGTGTTTATCACTTATTATGTCAGTCCGCCGGCAAATACCTCGGGCAACAGTCGCCCGTTCAGGCCGGAGTATGCGTTTGGCGATGGGCAAATTCTCAGGCAGGCCGACTTCCTGATCCTCAGTGAGAACTGGTATGACACGGCCTTCGCCAATGAATTGAACGGCCCGCTGGTAGGCAATGCCACGCGATTGGTAAAAACCAGGCCGGAATATGCTGCCTTTTATCGATCGGCACTGGCAGGTACCCACCCCTATCTCTCCCTGGAAAAAGTCATCGAGGTCGGGAATTTCATGCCAGAACTTGCATTGCATCGCTATTTCTACGGTACTTTTCAGCTGTTTGTCGGGGATTTGAGGATCTATCGTGTCATCAGGTGACCATGTGCCCGGTGGTCTCAGTTTCTTTGGTGCGACTCGCCCGTGAATTTCCTCGGCAAGCTTATTCGCTTTGGCATTGTCGGCGTGCTGACGGCCGTCCTGCACTATGGGGTGCTTTACATCGGGGTGGAGCTGGTTAATGCGCATGCGACCCTGGCGAGCAGTGTGGGTTTCGTGGTCGCGGTCATCTTCAACTACTTCATGCACTACAACTGGACGTTTGGTGAACCGGCGCCTCACGGTCGCACGCTGGGTCGATACCTGGTCATGATCAGTTGCGGTTTCCTGATCAATGGCGGGCTGATGTATGCCGGCGAGCAATGGTGGTCGGTGCACTACCTGCTGGCCCAGGCGCTGGCCCTGGTGGCAGTTGTGTTGTGGAATTTTGTGTTGTCCAATACCTGGGTATTCAGGCGTTGATCGCTATTACCTGAGGAAACCTCTTTGACGGAATTACTGTCAGTTATCGTACCGGTACACAACGAGTCCGCTGTCCTGGGCAGCTTCCACACCCGGATGACTGAGGTGATGGCGGAGACCGGCAGTGCCCACGAGATCATTTACATCGATGACGGCAGCACCGACGGTTCCGCAGAGTTGCTCAGCGCCATTCGCGCAGAGGACCCTGCCGTTGCGGTGATCGAGTTGAGTCGAAACTTTGGCAAGGAAATCGCCGTTTCCGCGGGCCTGGATCACGCCCGGGGCGAGGCGGTCATTGTCATCGACGCGGACCTGCAGGACCCGCCGGAGCTGGTGCATACCTTCCTTCGAGAGTGGCGCGACGGTTATGACGTGGTTTACGGCAAACGTATCGACCGGCGCGGGGAGACCAGGACGAAGAAATTGACTGCGCGGTGGTTTTACCGGGTGCTCAATTTTCTCAGTGACGTGGAGATCCCGGAGGATGCCGGTGATTTTCGCCTGCTCAGCAGGCGGGCGGTCGATGCCCTGGTCTCGTTGCCGGAACGGCACCGCTACATGAAAGGCCTGTACGCCTGGATCGGTTTTCCCCAGAAGGCTATTCCCTACGTGCGCGAGCCCAGGGAGGCGGGGCGGACCCATTGGAGTTATTGGCGGCTTTGGAACTTTGCGCTGGAGGGTATTACGTCCTTCTCGAACGTACCCTTGAAAGTGGCGACTTATCTCGGTGTGGTGACCTCGGGGCTGGCCCTGTTTTATGGCCTGTTTCTGCTGGTACGGACCCTGATCTGGGGCAACCCCGTGCCCGGCTATCCCTCGCTGATTATCGTGATGCTGTTCCTGGGGGGCGTGCAGCTGATCTGCCTGGGTGTTATCGGGGAATACCTGGCCCGAACCTACCAGGAGACCAAGAGTCGCGCCCTGTACTTTGTAAAGGGCTACCACCCGGCTTCCAGCCAGGTGAGGGCCGAAGACGCGCAGGAATAGACCTGCAATCAGTTCTGGAATTCAGGAGAGCGAATTGTCAATAGCAGACATTCGCAGCCCGACGGTTTTGCTGTTGCTGGCGGCTGGCGCTGTGTTTTACCTGTCGAACGGTTATACCGAGATGGCGGGTTCAGATATGTGGTGGCATATTGCCGCCGGACGCGAGCTGATACAGACCGGCAGCCTGTGGATGGTGGACGACTGGTCCTATTCTGCCCACGGCGCCGACTGGCTCAACCACGAGTGGCTGTCCGACATTATCTATTACGCCTGGGTAAGCCAGTGGGGTGTGGCCTCGCTGGTCTACTGGAAGTGGCTGGTGATCATCGCTACGTTTGTGCTGCTGCAGCTGGTACTGGCAAGGCAGACGGGCAATCACCTGGCCGCACTGTTGTGCAGCGCTGTCGCGGTGGCAATCGCCGCCCCGTTCCTGGACGTGCGACCCCACCTCTATTCCCTGTTGAATTTCAGTCTGTTGCTGCTGCTGTTACTGGGCAGGGAGCCCAGGGTGTGGTTGCTCGGACTGCTGTTTGTTATCTGGGTGAATCTCCATGGCGGGTTTTTTTTCGGGCTGATGGCCGCGGCAATCCTGTTGTTCCCCTGGCGCAAATTCAGCCTGGACGCCCTGCGTGCAGCGGTACTCATCGGCCTGGTTTGTCTGCTCGCGGCCACCCTCAATCCCTCGGGAGTAAAGACCTTTCTCTACCCCCTGAAGTACGCCTTTGACGAGAGCTCACCCTTCCGGCAACTGGGTGAATGGCTGCCACCTTTCCAGCAGGGGGGGATTCAATCGCCCCTGTTTTTCACCTTCATGTGGGCGCCGTTACTGGGGCTTCTCTACTTCCTGCCCCGGATCAGGAAATCTGTCGACATGCCCCTGGAAGGGGTCTTCCTCACTCTGTTGACGCTGGCCATGGCGCTGACCAGCCGTCGTTTTATTCCACTGTTTGGCATGTCGCTGGCCATTATGATGGCACCTCTGGTGGCCCTGTGCTTCGATAAGCTGCGGTTGCAACGTTTTGCCGCCGCCCTGGCGCTGGCGGCCCTGGTTTTCGCCGGTTACCGGCTCACACCCTATCCCCTGGCTTCGGGACCCGCGTTCCACTACCTGACTGCGGAGTACAGCTATCCGGTCGATATGCTCAATTTTGTTGAGGAGAATGGTATCCAGGGCAAGGTATACGCACTGTACAACTGGGGCGGGTATATTCACTGGAGGATGGATGGGAGGCTCAAGGTCTATATAGATGGCAGGGCCGATACCATCTACGATGCGCAGGCCTATTACAACTACATTAAAGTGCTGACTTCCCGGCCTGGCTGGATAGAATCCATAGAAAGCAGTGGCGCCGAATACATCATGTGGCCCCACATCAACAAGAGAGGGCGGGAAAAATTGCAGCAACTGCGGGCTACCGGTCGCTGGAAGCCCGTGTACCGGGATGCAGTGTCATGGATGGTGGTAAGGCAGTCTGTGAACTCGCCGGAGCGTTTCCGGCCCTCGCCCGATTCACCCTGGCGGGACATGTCCGTGGCCCAGATAAGCGCCTGGAACGGGCAGCCGGGAACAGCGATCAGTTACGCGGAGAAAACCCGGGAGGTGATCCCCTGGCACAAAGGTGCATGTAACCTGTTGTCCGGGACGTTGCGCTCCCAGGAAAAACAGGACCAGGCCGATACCGTGATGGAGGAGTGTCGCGCCTATTTCCCCTCGGCCTACCTGCGCTAGGGCGAGCTGTAAGCGGCGCCGATAGCCTGCCCCAACTGTGCTGTCAATTGCGCACTGCTACCGGCGGAGAGCTCGATCTGCCTTGCCCACAGGCAGTAGCGGTGCAGGGGATAATCCCGGTCCACCCCGGTTCCGCCATGGCAGTGCTGGGAGGCCTGGCTGACCCGATGGGTGACATCCCCGCACCATATCTTGGCAATAGTTGATGCCTCGTCCGCGGGGCGACCCTGGTCTATCAGCGAAGCCGCCTGCTGGGTAACCAGCCGCAGGCACTCGACATCGATATAGCAGTCCGCCACCCGGTGACTGACAGCCTGGAAGGTCGCGATTGCCCGACCGAACTGTTCCCGCTCGGAAGTATATTGGCCGGTCATACGCATCATTTTGTCGCAGACACCCAGTGCCATCGCGCTTAAAGCCGTGCGAGTGGCCTGCTGGACCCAGTTCATGGCGTCCAGCGCCTTGCCCCCGGTCGCCACCACCTCGGCGTCAGGGACCTGCACTTTATCCAGGTGTAATTCATGGCGGGTTTCGCCACTGGTCACGACCTGGGGAGACAGGGACACGCCGGCCGCGGCCGGATCAACCAGGGCGACGACCAGTTCCTCACCGGTAGTCGCCGGCACCAGGATACGTCTGGACTGGCTGGCGGCGGGGACGCAGGTCTTGGTGCCGCTGAGGGCGTAGCCGCCTTCTACCGCTTCCGCGCGACAGTTTGGATTTGCCGGGTTGTCGTTGTTGTATTCTTCGGTGGCGGCGGTGACCAATAAGCTGCCGTCGGCGATCCCCGGCAACCAGTTCTCTTTCTGTCCCGCTGCCGCGAAGCGACGCAGGGTCCCGGCTGCAGAGACCAGCACGGGAATGGCGGGGACGGGGGCCACGGTGCGGCCTACTTCTTCGCAAAGCGCAGTGAGAGCGTAGAAGCCCAGGTCGGTGCCACCGAGAGTCTCCTCGATATCGATACCCAGCAGGCCAGCGTCGGCCAGTGCGCCCCACAGCTTTTCGTCAAAGCCTTGTTCCTGTTGCTCCACCTGCTTCAGTTGCTCGACTTCGGTGAAGTCTGCCAGGATCTGTCGCGCCAGTTCCTGGACGCTCTTCAGTTCATCGGCGATATTGAAATCCATTGCCCGCCCCTCCTAGCGCGTGCGGGGCATCCACAGCCCCGCCATGGCGATAATGTCGCGTTGTACCTCGTTGGCACCTCCACCGAAAGTGAGGATCGAGCCCACCCGCCAGCGAAATTCGATTTTCCCTCTCAGTACAGCGCCTGGAGAGTCTGCGGAGATAGTGCCGGCCTGCCCCATGACTTCCAGTAGCAACCGGTACAGTTCCACGAAGAACTCGCTGCCATAGACCTTGGCTACCGATGCATCCGCCATGTCCAGGGCGCCCTGGTCCATCGCCCAGGCCTGCTTCCAGCAGATCAGTTTCACCACTTCCAGGCCGCTCCTGACTTTCGCAAGGTTGTGCTGGACCCAGGGTTGGTCGATCAGGCTGCCGCCACTTGGGGAGGGAGTCTCCGCCGCCCAGTGGCACACGCCCTGGTAGAGGGCGTCGACCTGCCCGTGGGTGAACAGGGACAGGCGCTCGATATTGAGCTGGCCGGTAATCAGCTTCCAGCCGCCGTTGACTTCACCCACCCGGTACTTGTCCGGCAGGCGGATATCGCTGTAATAGGTTGCGTTGGTGCGCACCCCCAGTGTGTGAACCGGGGTGTGGGAAAAACCCGCGATATCCGTGGGTACCAGGAACATGGTGAGTCCCTTGTGCTTCTTTGCCGGATCGGGATCGGTGCGTGCTGCCAGCCACACGTAATCGGCAAAATTTGCCAGGCTGGTCCACATCTTCTGGCCGTTGATAATCCAGTCGTCACCATCCCGGACCGCTTTTGTGGTCAGGCTGGCCAGGTCGGTGCCGGCATTGGGCTCCGAGTAGCCGATGGCGATTACCACCTTGCCATCCCTGACCCCGCCGACCACTTCCTCGCGGACCTCCTCGTTGGCATTGGCGGCGATCACCGGGGTGACCGCCTCGGTAGTCAGGAACGGGTAGGCGAAGCCCGAGCGCACCACCTCGTCGGTGAAAATATACTGCTCGACGTGTGACAGTTCCCTGCCGCCCAGTTCTCTCGACCAGCTCAGGCCGATCCAGCCGTCCGCCCCCATGCGGGCATACTGCTTGCGAAATTCCGGACCACCGCCTTCCTTGTACTCCGGGATCTTCATCTCCTCAAGCAACTCCGGCGTCATGACCGTGGTCATGTACTCCCGAACCTCCTGCTGCAACGCCTTCTGCTCCGCCGTCAACTCAATATTCATACTCTACCGTTACCCCTGGTGCACACTGGGATGGCCACGCAAATCCGCGCACTACGCACCTTAAATTCCGATTTCAACTAATTTCCGCAAGCAACCTGTCAACCATCCCCAAAGCCTGCCTGGCATACCCACCCCCAAACAGGTTGAAATGATTCAGCACGTGATACAGGTTATACAGCACTTTACGTGTCTCGTAGCCAGGATCAATGGTCCAGGCGTGCCGGTAGGACTGGTAAAAACGATCATCAAAGCCCCCGAACAGCTCGGTCATGGCGAGGTCTGCCTCGCGGTCCCCGAAGTAGACGGCGGGATCAAATATCACCGGGTTACCGCTGGAATCGGCGGCCCAGTTGCCTCCCCACAGATCCCCGTGGAGCAGAGAGGGGCGGGGCCGGTAGTCGGTGAAAAAGCCGGGGAGGGCACCGAGAAGCCTGTCACCTCTGTCCAGCAACTGTCCCGGTGCACCGTTCTTTTTTGCCAGTTTGAGTTGGTAGTCGAGGCGATGCTCGCGGTAGAAACTCACCCAGTCTTGTGCGGGGGCGTTGTGCTGGGGAGTAGAGCCGATCGTGTTGTCGATGTCCCAGCCGAAGCTGTCGTGGGTGACGAGATGCATCGCCGCCAGTTGCTGTCCCAGCAATTCGGAACAGTCGGCGGGCGGGGCGGCGAATTCGATGTATTCCAGCACCAGCCAGCTGCGCTGCCCGTCGCCGCCCTGGCACACCGGTCGCGGCGCCCGTAGGGTGTCGCTGTCAACGATCACCTGAAGGCCTGCGGCCTCCGCCGCAAACATTTTGGCCTTGTCGGCGTTGTTCAGCTTGACGAAAAAGCGTTGCCCGTCACCCTCCAGGAGCACCGCCTCGTTGATGCACCCACCGCCGACAGGCACGGCCCTTTGCGCCTTGAACCCAACACCCTCGGCCTGTGAAATATCCTGTTCGACTGCCTCCCACGTCACCTGCAACACCTCCTCCACGGCGCCCGATTCTTCCCCATTTTCAGGTGTTGAGCAAAACCCGGACTGCGCTTATAATTCCCGCCCTCTTTACAGGACTATAGCTCAGTTGGTTAGAGCGCTACCTTGACATGGTAGAGGTCCCCAGTTCGAATCTGGGTAGTCCTACCAAATAATAAGGCCCACCCCGGCGGGGTGGGCCTTATTATTTGGCAGTAGTATCCATCGATGAGAACTGGCGTTCGAAAAAATGCGACCACAGGAGCATTTTTGACGCCGCAGCGCAGCGAAGGCGCCCCGAAGGGGTCACAGCAGCCCTTAGGCTGTTGTGATCAATCTGCCTGTTCAGGTTTACCGCGACCCCCCAGCTCGAACGACTGCCGTCAATCTGGCTCGCTACAATCCACTGCTATACTCCCCACATGCCAACCCAACAAATCACCCGAAAACTAGGCGGCAAAACCCTCACCCAACTGGTCCCTGCCGACTTCCTGACCCACTTCGAACTCTCGCCCCCCGCCCAGTACGGCATGGTCTGCGGCGACGTCGCTGCAGAGATCGATGAACTGGAGGCACTGGGCTGCACCCCCTTCGTCCACGCCAATATGGACGCTCCCGGCTGGACCGAGATGGGCGAGAAGAAGAAGGTCAAGGTGGAGATGGCCATGGGCTATACCGACGACGGCCAGATCGAGCTGCTCGGCCCGGGTGCGAATACCGATTTTTACCGCGATGCCATACCGAAGAGCGGGACACTTACCCTGCACCACGTCTGCTGTAACCAGAACAACCTGTCACAGCTGAAGCGACGGCTACCGAAAAACGGCTACCCGCTGTACCTCGAGGGCGGAATCAATATCGGGTTGCTGTCCACCCACTTTGCCTATTTCGATACCCGAGACGAATTGGGTGTCTGGCTGGAGATTGCCCAGTACCGCCTGCTCGGTCGCCACACGCCACCCACCGAGGCTTTTATTACGCGACTGGCGAAGCTACAGCGCCGCCTGGGCTGAACTGCCTACGGGCTGGTGTTGAATTTGAGCCAGAAGTAGCCGCCAAAACCGGCGATGGCCGAGGCCAGCAGGATACCGGTCTTGGCCATCAGCAGGTTTTCGGGGGAATCGACAAAACCCAGGTCGGCGATAAAAATCGACATGGTAAAGCCGATTCCGCCCAGCATGCTGACCCCGAAAATGTGATTCATATTCAGCCCGGTGGGCAGGCTGGCCCATCCCATTTTTACTGTCAGCCAGGTGAAACCGGCAATACCCAGGGGTTTGCCCAGCAGCAGGCCCGCCAGGACACCCAGGGTGACAGGATGGTTCACATAGCTGGCGAAACCGGCGAAATCGATGGGGATGCCCGCATTGGCCAGTGCGAAAATGGGTATGACGATGTAAGCGACTGGCAGGTGCAGGGCGTGCTCGGCACGTTGGGCCGGTGCCTGTACCAGCTGTACCCCATCGCCGAGGGAGGTGACCAGGGAGCGGAAACGGTTGTTGTGGATGATATCCGGGTTGTCGGCGATGGTAGTCTCCATCTGCTCTGAGCTCTCCTTCACCCGGGAGATGAACAGCTCCGGCTCGAACTTGGGACGAATGGGAATCACGAGGGCCACCAGGATACCGGCGATGGTGGCGTGGATACCGCTGGCCAGCATGGCCACCCACAGGGCGACGCCGACGAAGATATACGGCATTGAGCGGCGTACTCCGCCCAGGTTGAGAAACGCCAGGCACAGGGTGAACACAAAGGCCGCCAGCAGGGCGTACATATCGATAGATGCCGTGTAGAACAGGGCGATCACCGCCACGGCACCCAGGTCATCGACGATGGCCAGGGCGATCAGGAAGGTGATCAGGTTTTTCGGGATCCGCGAACCCAGCAGGCTGAGGGCGCCGATGGCAAAGGCGATGTCTGTGGCCATGGGAATACCCCAGCCCTTGGCCTCCAGCCCCGAGGGATTGAAGGCAACGTAGCACAGTGCCGGAATCACCATACCGCCGATAGCCGCCATGATCGGCAGCAGCGCCTGCCGAGGCGAGGACAGTTCCCCCACCAGCAGTTCCCGTTTCAGCTCCAGTCCCATGATCAGGAAGAACAGGGCCATCAGTGCCTCGTTGATCCAGTGGTGTATCGACAGGGAGAAGA
>JAACFI010000283.1 GCA_009937575.1 Haliea sp. | reverse complement strand
GAAAATGCTTCAATTCACTCTTTACATTTTGGTTATCCGGAGATAAATTAAACAGTATGTCCGGTTTTTATGAAATGCCGGACAAGGTGAAAAAAAGAGATAACACTCACCGTACCTGGCATCTGTAGCGGAAGAAAAACGTAAGCCAGGGACAAACTGTTCCAAACCGCTTCCCATGCCTGGGTACATCAACCTGATAAAATAAAGGTGAACCCTATGCAAAAACCCATCGCGAAAGCGCTTTCTGTTGCCTTATTGTCTGCCGGTAGTGCTGTATCGCCTGTTGCAGGCGCTGAAGAAAAAGTTCTGGCTCTGGAAGAAGTCATCGTGACTGCGCGTAAACGGATAGAGTCGATGCAGGAAGTACCGGTGGCGGTCACTGCCATCTCGGCGGAAGAGCTAAGGCGTTCAAGTATCCGCAACCTCCAGGATATCCAGGGCTTCGTCCCCAACCTCCTGATCGATAAAGTGACCGCCCTGCCCGGGGGAGCAGCGATTGCCATCCGCGGTGTCAGCTACCAGGAAATTGACAAGAGCCTGGATCCCGGCGTAGGAGTAATTCTGGATGGCGTGTATCTCGGCACCAATTCGGGACAGATCCTTGAAAATTTTGACCTGGCGCGAATGGAAATACTGCGCGGCCCCCAGGGCACCCTGTTCGGCAAAAATACTATCGGCGGCGCAATCAATATTACGCGCACAGCACCTACCAGGGAGCTTGGCGGCAAGGTACAGGGCACGCTTGGCGAGGACGGACGCCAGGATATCCGCGGTTTATTGAATCTGCCTTTGACCGAAAATGGTGGCGTCAAACTCTGGGCGAGCAAACTGGAGAGCGACGGTTACATAAAAAACACCACATACAATGATGACGCCGGCGGCCAGGATTACGAAAACTTCGGTGCCACGATAGCTTATGAGCTGACCGACAAATTCGACGTGATGTTCACCTATGAGCGCATCGAAGACGAATCCGAAGTGGGTGCCTGGGCCAACTTCAACAAGTTCTTCGACGAGTTGGAAGGTCCCGACTTTGCCTGCCTGTTCTTCCTCCCGGACCCAACCGGCTGTCGGCAGTTCGATCCCGGCAGTGACGAGGACCACAACTCCACTAATGCCCCCAACGAAGCGGATGTTACCAACGACTTCTATAACCTGACCCTGGATTACGAGCTCGGCGACTGGTTGTTGACCTCGATCACCGGATACATCAACCGCAACGAAAATACGCGTCTTGAATACGATGGGAACCGTTTTGAATTCCTTACCGCTTTCACCGACCAGGACTATGAACAATTCAGCCAGGAACTGCGCCTGGACGGCACCATTGGCAACGTCGAATTGACTACGGGCATTTACTACTGGGATTCAGATTACGACGCGAACCAGAGAACTGATGAGTTGTGGCCTTTCCTGGTACCAATCTTTCCTCCTGGTACCGTCGGCTGGATCAGCCAGCATGGAGAGACAGAGTCCTACGCTGCGTTCGGCAGCGCCGACTGGGCGCTGACGGAAAAACTCACGTTCAACTTCGGACTTCGCTATACCTACGAGGAGAAAAAACTGGAGCCCGTTGGCCAGGAATT
Source organism: Haliea sp. (assembly GCA_009937575.1). GTDB lineage: Bacteria > Pseudomonadota > Gammaproteobacteria > Pseudomonadales > Halieaceae > JAACFI01. The sequence goes on along the minus strand of JAACFI010000283.1, from coordinate 4,302 downwards.
CTTTCTGGGTGATATCCCACTCTCCCCGCCCGGCACATTCACCAGTGTCGACGAGGACTGGGACAAGTGGTCACCCCGCGTTGGCGCCCAGTACGACCTGACAGACGACATCATGGTCTACGCCTCCTATGCCGAAGGCTTCAAGAGCGGCGGATTCTTCGGGCGTATCACCTCGGCCGACAACGTCCGCAAGTTTAACCCCGAGGAAGTGGATACCTGGGAAGTCGGCATCAAAAGCGACTGGTGGAACCAGCGCCTGCGCCTGAATGCAACCCTGTTCAGCAGCGACTACAAAGACAAGCAGGAAGATATCATCGTGGCTGACGCGGGCGGTAACGTCGACACCATCGTTCTGAATGCCGCCGATGCCACCATGGATGGGGTGGAGGTAGAGCTGACCGCACTGCTTTACGAGGGCCTGACCTTCTTCGCCCAGGGCGGTTATCTCGATGCCAAATATGACGAGTTCATCATCGAGGATGTACCAGGCGTGCCGGAAGACGGCAGTGACCTGGATATGCGTAACGCACCGGAATATACTTTTGGCGCGGGCCTGAACTATACGCACTCACTGTTTGACCACAGCACGATGACCTACGCCGTCAACTATAACTGGCGGGATGAGTACGTGACCATCTTCAACAACGACCCGCTGGGGCAGAAGGACTCGGCGGGCTTCTGGAACGCCAATATCGACTACCGTTACAAGGATATACTCACGGTCTCGGTCTACGGGCGCAACATAGGCGACGAGCGTTACTTCCGCGCAGTTCTCATTCCACCGATCTCGTCATTCGGGCAATGGAATGAGCCGGAGAATTACGGGGTGACGGTGACCTACGAGTTTTAAGCGCAGGTTAATAGGTGCGTGGTACGCACCCTACGAGAACGTAGTTAATCGGTGCGTGGTAAGCACCCTGCGAGAACGTAGTTAATCGGTGCGTGGTACGCACCCTACGAGAACGTAGGGTGCGCATTGCGCACCAATTATTTGATCCACTCACCCGACGCAGCGTGCTCCGCGGCAATCGCCGGGGCGGTGAAGCGCTCGCCGTATTTGTCAGCCAATTCACCACAGCGATCGACAAACCGCTGCAGGCCATAAGTGTTGACGAACTGGATGAAGCCGCCAGTCCACACCGGGGCGCCGATGCCCATGATGGAACCGATATTGCCGTCGTCGGCAGAGCGCAGCACGTTGCTCTCCAGGCACTTGAGTGATTCGATCACCTGGCGGAACAGCAGGCGGTCCTTGATGTCCTGCTCAGGGATGCCCAGGTCAGCCTGGTAGTACAACTCGAACAGCGTCGGCCAGATCGCCTTGGATCCGTCTTCCGAGTACTCATAAAAGCCGCCCCCGTGATAGCGACCACCGCGACCGTACTCGCCGATCATGGTGCCGACCACCTCGCTCATGGCCTCCTGCTCGCCCCACTTGCCGGCCACACCTAATTCAGCGTGGGTTTCACCCGCCTTGCGGGTCAACTCCAGGCTGACCTCATCGTGCACCGCCAGCGGCCCCACCGGCATGCCGATAGCCTTGCCCAGGTTGTCGATCTGTACCGGGTGGGCGCCCTCTTTCAACAGGCGGACGCCCTCGTCCAGGTAGGTGCCAAAGGTGCGCGAGGTAAAGAAACCCAGGGAATCATTGACCACGATGGGCGTCTTGCGGATCTGCTGTACATAGTCGAAGGCTCGCGCAAGGGTTTCATCGGAGGTCTGCTCGCCGCAGATAATTTCCACCAGGGGCATTTTGTCCACCGGGGAGAAAAAGTGGATACCGATGAAATTATCCGGCTTGTCACTGGCCCCGGCCAGTTGGGTGATAGGCAGGGTCGAGGTATTGGAACCCCATACACCGCCTTCCGCCAGGCGGGACTCCAGTTCCCGGGTGATCTGGTGCTTGAGCCCCATGTTCTCGAACACCGCCTCGATGATCAGGTCGCAGCCCTGCAGGTCCTTGTCGTCCGCGGTGGGCAGGATCAGGCCGAGGATATCCGCCTTCTGGTCTTCGCTCATACGGCCACGCTCGACACGTTTGGCCAGCAGTTTCTCAGAGTAGGCTTTACCCTTTTCGGCGGCCTCGAGGGAAATGTCCTTGAGAACCACCTCGATGCCCGCCATTGCAGACGAGTAGGCAATGCCCTGCCCCATCATACCGGCACCCAGCACGCCGACTTTCTTCGTCTGGTACTTATCCACGCCCTGGGGCCGGCTGGCACCGCCGTTGACCCGGTTCATGGCGAAGAAGAACGTGGAGATCTGGTTCTTTGCCTCGGGTGTGGTGGCCAGGTACGTCAAGCCGCGCGATTCCACGGTAAGTGCCGTATCCAGTTCCAGGCGGGCCGCCTCTACGGCGCAGTCCAGGATCTTCTCCGGCGCCGGCAGCAGGCCGCGGGTTTTCTGCCGCAGCATGGCCGGGGCGCCCATCAGGGTCTGGGCGAGCTTCGGTGAGCTGGCGTTACCGCCGGGGATGCGATGGCCCTTGCGATCCCAGGGCTGTACTGCGGCCTCATCATTGCCCGCATTTTCCAGTATCCAGGCTTTAGCCCGGGGCACCAGGTCCTCCGGATTCTCAACGGTCTCGTGGATCATACCCTCGCTGAGTGCTTTGGCCGGGGGTACCTTCTTGCCTTCCAGCAGGTAGGGCAGCGCCTTTTCCAGACCCAGCAGGTTGACCATGCGCACGATACCGCCGCCCCCGGGAAGCAGACCCAGCCCCACCTCGGGCAGGCCGAGCTGCACACCGCGGTTATCCCAGGCGACGCGGTGGTTACAAACCAGGCAGATCTCAAAACCGCCACCCAGGGCTGCGCCATTGATGGCGGCCGCTACCGGCACCGGCAACTTCTCTAGTCGCCGCAGGACGCCCTTGGTCGTATCCAGCATGGCCATGAATTCCTCTTCCTGGCCCTTCTCTACCGCCAGCAGTTCGTGCAGGTCGCCCCCGGCGAAGAAAGTCTTCTTGGCCGAAGCGAATACCACCCCGGACAGCCCCTCTTCCTGTTCCAGCCTGTCGACGGTCTCTGCCATGGCCTGGCGGTACTCGCCATTCATCGCATTGACCGGGCCGTTCATGTCCATGGTGACGGTTACGATGCCGTCTGCGTCTTTGTCGTAGTTGAATACACTCATGATCTCTAAACCTCGATTCTGTCTGCCTGCTTCCGCGCGGCGTTACACGCGCTCGATGATGGTTGAAATACCCATGCCGCCGCCTACACACAGGGAGAGCATGGCGCGCTTAAGTTCGCGGCGCTCCAGTTCGTCCAGCATAGTGCTGACCAGCATGGCGCCGGTGGCGCCCAGGGGATGGCCCATGGCGATGGCGCCACCGTTGACGTTGGTCACCTCGTGGTCGATACCCAGGTCCTTCATATAGCGCATCGCCACCGAGGCAAAGGCCTCGTTGATTTCCCACAGGTCGATATCGGATTTCTGCAGGCCCGCCGTCTTCAGGCACTTTTCCGCCGCCGGGCCCGGGCCGGTGAGCATGATAATGGGGTCGGTGGACAGGACCGCCGTGGACACGATGCGCCCGCGCGGGGTCAGGCCCAGGTCCTTACCGGCCTTTTCACTGCCGATCAGAACCGCGCTGGAGCCGTCGACAATACCCGAAGAATTACCCGGGGTGTGTACATGGTTGATCTTGTCCAGGGTGGTGTACTTGCTGAGAATGATGTCGTCAAAGCCGAACTGGCCCATCATCTCGAAGGAGGCGCGCAGGCCGGCCAGCCCCTCCATAGTCGTATCGGGCTTGATGAAATCGTCCTTCTCCAGGATTGTGACGCCATTGCAGTCCACCACCGGGATCACTGACTTGTCGAAGTAGCCGTTGTCCCGGGCGTGCGCGGCGCGCTTCTGGGAGTTCACGGCGTAGGCATCCACATCCTCGCGACTCCAGCCCTCCAGGGTGGCAATGGTATCGGCGCCGATGCCCTGGGGCACAAATCCGGATTTCAGGCTGAAGGCGGCATCGCCGCCCAAGGCGCCGCCGTTGGAGCCCATGGGCACCCGTGACATGCACTCCACGCCGCCGGCGACGACCAGGTCTTCCCAACCGGAGGCGATCTTGGCGGCGGCGCTGTTCACCGCCTCCAGGCCCGAGGCGCAGAAGCGGTCCAACTGCACGCCGGCCACGGATTCGTCCCAGTCGGCATTCTGCACGATCATCTTGGCCACGTCGGAGCCCTGCTCCCCCACCGGGGTGACACAGCCCATGATCACGTCGTCCACGTAGGACGTATCCAGGTCGTGGCGCGCCTGCAGGGCGCGCAGCAGGCCGGCCCCCAGGTCGATGGG
>JAACFI010000282.1 GCA_009937575.1 Haliea sp. | reverse complement strand
CCCTATCCATCGGGACTTGGCACCACCTGGCAGACCCGCGACGGACTGGAGATCGCTGTGCGGCCTATACGCCCTGAGGACGCGAAGATCGAGCAGACCTTTGTTGACGGTCTGTCGCCGGAAAGCAAGTACTTCCGTTTCATGTACCGCATGGGCGACATCTCACCGATGATGCTGGCGCGTTTCACCCAGATCGATTACGACCGGGAGATGGCGTTGGTGGCGGTCGAAAACGAAGGGACAGACGATGCGCGCCTGATCGGCGTGGCCCGTTACGTCGGTAATCCGGACGGCCAATCCTGCGAGTTCGCCCTGACGGTGGCGGATGACGTGCAGAAGAAAGGCATCGGCCGACAACTCATGCAGATGCTGATGAATATCGCCCGCGACCGGGGGCTGACTATCATGGAGGGAGACGTACTGGCGGAGAACCGCAAGATGCTGCGCCTGTGCGAAAAACTCGGTTTCCGAGTGGCGCGCAACCCGGAAGACCCCGAGGTGGTAATCGTCCGCAGGCATCTGTAAGGACGCCCTGTCAGGCGGGTACAGGTGGCTGCCGCTGTTGCCAGTCGTGTAATAGCGCCCGGGTATCGCGATCCCAGGGGTGGAACCCATCACGGAAGTACTCCTTGTACGCCGGCCACACGCGGCGCAGGATACCGCCCTTGAAGAACAGGAATTTCCAACCCTGCCACCACAGTGAGGGGCGCCAGAGTTTGCCATCGCGACGCAGCATGTGGACCAGGCCCACCAGGACGTCCACCAGCAGAAAGTAAGTGGCCCTGCGCAGGGCGCGTTTGCGCATGCGTTCGCCGCCGCCCACCGCACGGTAAACGTCAAAGGCCACCGCCTTGTGCTCCATTTCCTCCGCCGCGTGCCAGTCCCACAAGGCCTGCATGGCCGGATCTGCATGACCGTGCATAACATTGCCCTCGCTCAGGGCCGACTCAGCCATGATGGCGGTGATATGCTCCAGGGCAGCTGTGGCGGCCAGCTGCTCAAGGGGCGACATGAATTTCTTTCCCAGGGCTATCTTGCGCGCCAGCCGACCTTCTAGATACTCCAGATCGTAGCCACGCAGCCTGCAAAGGGCCTGGTTATAGCGATCGTGCTCGCGCCGGTGAAAACCCTCCTGGCCGCTGAAACCGCGAATATCTTCCTGAAGTTTCGGGTCGTCGATCTGGTCAGCGAAGTAACGCACACTGTCTATGAAAAATTTCTCTCCCAGCGGGAAGGTAATTGACATGGCATTGAACCAGGCAGTCTTGAACGGGTGATCATCAAACCAGTCCCGGGCGAGGCAGCGCTCCAGGTCATGCTCCCGGTTACGCGGGCGTACTGGCACATCTTCGGGCGTATGTGAAAGGCTGTTCATGACGATACCCCACAGGCCATTGGCAGACCTTTAAGTTTAAGCCAAAGTATCGGCCAGATACCGGTCAGTTATGGCCAAAATTGCAGGCCCGGAAAACTCAGCAGCCGGGCAGGGGCTCCAGCGGTTGATCACGCGGCCCGATGGGCAGGGCGCACATATCGGCGCCATCTTCGGGCAGATCCTCCCTGAACAGTCGCTTCAACGGTGTGGTGATCGGGCTTATAGCAAACTTGGTGGCCGTGGTGCCCAGGGTGAGCACGCCTGTTTTCATACCGATACGGAAATCGTCGAATTCGCCCTTGACCGCCAACGGTGTCGCCAGGCTGAAGAATTCCGGGCGCTTTGCCTTGGGGGCCACCACCAGGTCGAAAGACTCATCCACGAAACTGATCTCACCCTCGCCACAAATGCGAATCCTCGAGGTATCCACCGCCAGTTGCTCGGCGGTCATCAGGCCATTCTCCAGACGGAAGCGGCTGATAGCGCAATTCACCTGGGGTTCCTGGTCGTCCTTGATGGCGGAGGACACGACCGATGAGAGCAGGTTGACCGCCCACAGGTCTACCAGGCTGGAACTCACGTTCTCGAGCTTTGCGGACACGTCCAGGTAGCCGTTGGCGCCGCTGAGAATATTGCGCATATTACTGGCCGAGGCGGCAACGTCGATATCCACACTGATCCTTCCCCCGACCTTGCTCTCAGGGTCGGAAATCCTTGTCAGCACACCGAAATCGAAATCCTCGATCAATACCCGCAACGTAGCGTCGGAGGCCCGGCGGTCAGGCTTCAATGAAGCCTGCAGCAACAGGGACGATTTGGGCAATTGCAGGCGTAACGGGTCGATTTCGATACGCCCATCCTGCAGCGACATCTCCAGTTCAGCGTTCCCCAGTCTATCCTCGGCGGACAGCACCTCGCCGACCTCGATCCTGAGCCGTGCATTTGCCCTGGAAAGCGCCTCGGGGCTCAGCAACTTCTGTTTTTCAACAGAGGTGTCAACCTCTGATTCCGGCGGCACCTCCGTCGTTTCTTCAGGTGAATCGCTGGTCACCTCCCGGTCCTGGGCGGTCCAGTCACCGGTATCAAAATCAGTGAGTTGAATACGCTCGGCGCTGAGATCCAGGGTAGCAAGCGGTATTGCCCCCGACCTGTCTATCAACATATGCCCCCGCAGGCGACTGTCCCCTACCCCCGTGTCCAGGGATTTCAGTTCCAGCCTGTCAGGTTCCAACAGCACGTCGGTCTTGAGGTAATAATCCGGCAGCGGGGGCAGGTCCAGGTGCAGCAGGTCGTTGAGGCTGCTCAGGTCCGCTCCCGTGATCGACAGTTTGACTTCCGTACCTCGGCCGCCGCGCAAGGCTTCGCTGAGGCCCCGGAATTCGAAACGCGTTTCCGCGATATCCAGCTGTAGGCCCAGCCGGGTCCGGGTCATGGCGAGAAAGTCACTCAGCGAGTCTGCCTTCACGTCCAGCGTGAAAGGCTCCTCAAGCAGTACGCCCTGCATGGAGAGAGACATGGGCTCATCCAGGGGGGCCCTGCCGCTCGCACTCTGAAGATCAAAGGTCATCGGCTCCTCGCCCTCATCGCGAAAGTGAACCTGGATGTCCTCCAGCTCCAACTCAGTTATGGACAGGATGTCGGTGCGCAGGGGCTCCTCCCGCCCAGTCGGAGCATTCGGGTCCGGGGTGGTATCGGCAGGAGCCGCCGCCCGCTCCAACACCCAGTTCGCCTCACCGTCCGCCATGCGCACCAGATCCAGCGTCAGCTCACTGACGCGAAATTCCCGAATCTCAACTCTGCGCTGGAGCAGGGGCAATATACCTACACTGATCCTGGCGCGATCCATGACGGCCAGGTCTCCCTGTGGAAAATCAACGGGATTGGCGATCCGCAGGCCGCCCAGTTCAAAGTAGGGCCACAGGGATGTGGTCACCACCATGTCGCCATCGATGCTGACCTGGCGCCCCAGGGCCTCACTCATTGCATCTTCCGCCAGGGGCTTGTAACGGGAGAGATCCAGGGGAATCCGCAACAGGGTGACCACCAGCAACGCCAGCAGCAACAGCACCAGCAAGGCCAAGACAGCTCGCACCAAAACCCTCACTACACCGCGACGCTGCTCCCCGCTCATTAAACTCTCCCCGCACTGATCAATCCGACTCCCGGCAAAACATGGTAACCCACCAGCCACGGGTGGGCGAGTGGGTGCCGCTTGTACGCCGGGTTATACTGGACACATGCCATCCACCCGATCCCCACACCGCAAACGGCGTAAGAAACCACAACCTGCAAGGCGTCTGATATGGACCCTGCTGGTGCTCTTCATTGGGGTCAGCGTTCTGCAGTACCTGCAGCGTGGCGAAATCACCTGGCCCACTGATCTGTACCACCGGGCCGTCGGCACTGTAAGCGATTATCCCACCCGTCCGGATGCCGCCTGGCGAAAGGCAGCTGACAAACTTGGGGAACTAGGGGCCAGCCGGGAAGGCAAGCCCACACCAGACTTCGACCTTCAGGGCCGGGTGGTAAAGATTATCGACGGGGATTCCCTTTCGCTGCTCGAAGCAGGCGGCAGGCAACACACCATCCGGCTGTTCGGCATCGATACACCCGAGTGGGACCAGCCCCACGGCAAGGCGGCCAAGCGGGCTCTGGCGAAACTGGTGGACCAGAAGGTTATCGGGGTAGTAGCGGTTGATACCGATACCTTCGGCCGTACCGTGGGCACCGTCTACCTTGGCCAACGGGATATCAACCTGGCCATGGTCGAATCCGGGCACGCCTGGTGGTTCACCCGCTACGCTCCCTACGAGCGTCACCTGGCGGCCGCCGAGGAGCAGGCCCGGGAAGACCGCACCGGACTATGGGCGGCCGACGACCCGGTACCGCCATGGCACTGGCGCAGGAATAAACGCTGAGGCACCCGTTAATCAGAAACGATAGCGGGCTGCCGCCTGGATCTGCTTGGCGTCCCCGTTGGACCCGTCCTCGTTCTCACGTTCGCCCCACAGGAATTCCACCCCCAGATCGATGCGCGGGTTGGGCGTCCACATCAGATTGCCCGAGGCGCGTATCGTCTGCTTGTAGGCATCACCTGAGACAAATCCCGGGTTGTCGACTTCCACGAAACCCAGGGTGAAATTGGAGCGAATGGTACCCGCCCACCAGTGCTGGAAGGAGACATACCCAGCGAGGATATCGAACAACTTCAGGTCACCCGTAGCGGTGTTAAATACCCCATCGAAATTACCCACACTGGCCAGGTCGTTGACATAACGCCCGATACCATCTCCCGCGTTGACCTGGAATAGCAGGCTGTCCCGTTCACCGATTTTTGGTGTCGTGTAACGCCCGCTGACGGTCAGGCCCCAGGCGTACTGTTTTTCCAGACCGCCGCCATCAGCAGCATCGCGCTGAGCGCGTATCTGGCGCCCCAGCACAGCTACTTTGGTATGCAGGCGTTCGTTGGGCTGGAAGCGACCACTCATCACCAGGTCCGGCGTTCGGGTGACACCGTCACCATTCTGGACCTGGGGATTGGGGTCCTCCAGTGAGAACTGGAACTGAAAGGTTTCGCCGATACGCGGCGACACGCGAACCTGGCTCTGGCGCACGTTGATACGCCCGTTCAGGCCCTCGAAATCGACTTCTTCAGGTGTCGCCTGGGTGTCGACAAATGCCGACCAGGTTTTACCCGCCAGCATACGCGCCCACTGGCCGAAAGCGTGGCGCAATCGAAAGGTATCGTTTTCCTCAGCAAAATCCCCCTCCACGAAGGCGCGCAGGACGCCAACCTCGGTCGGTTCGCGAAGGTCGAAATTGATCCTCGACTGGGAGGCGGTAAGACTGGATTCCGCTTCCTTGTTCTCGCTAATGATCGAATCCACTGGTATGGATCCGACGATGAAACGGTCGTTGATTTCCAACGGGTCCCAGTTGTAGACAAGCGCCGACTTGACGTAGCCACCGAACGCCAGTGCCGCGCGAGTACCGGGCAGGCGCCAGGCGCCGGGGAAATCGGTCAGTTCCAGCTCGGTGGGATCGTCCGCCTGTGCGGTGGCCACTGCCTGGCTGGTCTCCGTTTTCTTATCTTCGTCGGTTTTTTCTTCCACTTCGGCGACCTGTTCCTCGTGCACTTTCATATCGATCGGCTGTGAATCCTGCTCCACCTTGCCAATCTGCTGCGGCGGTTCTTCGGTCACTGGCGGTGCGCGCAGGGCGTCCAGTTCCTTGCGCAGGCCGTCGAGTTGGCGGGACTGGTCGGCAAGCATTTCTTCCTGTTTGGCCAGCTGTGCCTGCTGTTGCTGTACCAGGGCGATCACCGCCGCCATATCCATTGGCTTCTTCTTTGCGGGCTCGGCAGGTGTTGCCGGTTTGCCACTGCTCTTGGCTTCTGCAGTCGCAAGGGCGGCAACAGCCGCTTCCTCTGCATCAGGGGAAGCACCCCCAGCGAGTCCGGCAGCGGGGTCGTTGGGATCCGAAGCAAGCTGTGGCGGCTCATTCGGATCGAGGGCCAGCTGCAAGG
>JAACFI010000281.1 GCA_009937575.1 Haliea sp. | reverse complement strand
GCTAGGCCGTCGCTGTCTTCGCCGCAGCCTTGTGCTTGGCTTTCGACTTGCCACCTTTCACGGCAACAAAGCCTTCAGCAGTCACCTGCCGGGTAGGTGTCCATTGCCCCAATTCGGCCTCGCATCTTGCCAGTGTGTGATTGGCTTGCATCGCCATCCAACTCTCGGCCGAGCGCCCCAACACCTTACTCACTTTCACCGCCAGGGCCGGAGACAGATCGATCTTTTCATGAACCAGGCGGCTCAAAGTGGACTCTGACACTTCCAGCGCATCCGCCAATTCGGTGGCCGTGAGGCCCAATTCATCTATATAGTTACGCTTGATGAACCCTCCCGGGTGTACAGTGATTTTAGCCATCAGTGATAATCCTCATAGTCGACGACATACGCATCGCCGTTCTCAAACTCGAAGGTCATTCGCCAGTTGCCGCTGACCCAGATAGCGTGCCGCCCTTTATCCTTTCCCTTCAAGGGGTGTAGGCGCCACCCCGGCAGATCCATATCCGCAATGTCCGTAGCGGAGTCCAACGCGGCCAACTGGTCGCGCAGCTTGTCCTCATGGTCGGAATTGATGCCCCGGGTATCGTTGCCACCGCTGTTGAAGAATTTCTTCAACCCTTTGTGCCTGATGCTCTTGATCAATTCCCGCTTTTCCTTCTGACTACGCCAGTAGTGTATAAGAATATTGCATGTTGCGCAAGATGCAAGTAAGTACCCAATTGTGCAAATAAGATGTGCCTGGCGATTGTTATTCTTACAATGGTATCAGGCAGTTGATGAAGAATAGATCTACAGGAGCAGTAACGCTGATCCAGTGTTTCGGATGGTACGGCATCCCGGCCGCTCTCAACTTGAACAGGAAGGTACTGTCCAACATGGAACGACCATCTGGAAACACGAGTAACGGCATCAGACGCTCTTCAATATGGGAAAAGCGAGGCGCATCCCAGATTTTTGATAGGTCCGTACCTGCTGTAGACCGCCATAGAAACGGCAATCGTTTCCAACGCAAATAAGAAGCTAGTTTAATGGACGGCGGGGATGGATGCTTTGGATTCGCTCGAAAGCTCAGCATAACGTTTTCGAAGCGCTGGTAAGCAAAAGGAATGTCGGTCGTGTGAAATGGGTGTAAAGGTCACTGGCGTTGGCGAACCCGGCAATCTTTGCCTCAACCGTCCAGAGGCAATGTTAAGGGCTCGAGGGCTGCTTTATCGCTCCAAGCCTAAACTGACTGCTAGCGCTTAAGCAGGGGTGATTCATAAATCATTTTCTCGCCGGTATGGGTGTTGTTTATGTAGGCGTGGTAAAGCTCAAATAGCTCTTTGCTTGAAGAAATAACTCGAGCGCCGGTATACCACTGCCTCTCCAGATCATACTTCTCGATCATATTGCGGCACTGCTCCAGCATGTCGGCATCTGAAATACCATTCCGTATCTGGTAGATATAGGAATCTGCGAGATTACTGTAGAACGTCCCTTTGCGGTTCCTTTTAAGGAATTTGATATACGTCGTTTCGCTACCCTCGCCATAAATCCACCAGCGTGACACCTCGAAGTGATCGAACACATCTTTTGTAACCGATTCCCAACCCAGGGCATCAAAGTACAGGCTCTTATCGGTGCCGGGGCACGCTCTCACATCTTCGTAGGTATATACCTCATCGAAATACGGAAACTGTTTGACGAAATCGTAGTTCCGCCGGGAGGTCAACCCAACCACCTTAAACGACGGATTAAGCTCCTTAAGGCACATCGCAATGCATTGGCCCGACGCGCTGGATGCGGAACTGATCACCAGCTGCTGCGCACCAAAATAGTTCATATCCTGTAGTTCGCGAGCGTAGGTGATACCTATTTTCCAGTACTCGTAGTTTTCCACTGCATGCACGTTTTCTGTGTCATTCATCTGGATTAGCTTCAGCCACTCTTTCGGCCCTGTAAAGCTGGGCAGATCGTGGTAAGCGATAAAACCTGTCGAGTCGACATCACACACCCTGCGCACCGAGTAAGCGGCCATGGGCCAGAAACCATAATAGGTGCTGCCCTCCTTGATCTGCGGATGGTTTGAGCGATACACCTTGCATCGTCCCCAACAGGGCGCGATCTTGAACGCCTTGGTGTTCTGTACGCCCTTTGGATCTACAAACGTTCCGATATCCTGAAGAATGTAGCCGCCGCTGTAATAGGTAATATACCGATTCGCAGCCAATGATTGAGGCACAAAGAGCACCTCGTTCTCTCCAAGTGGCAGATGCTCAATGTCCTCTTCCATCGGCAGAAAATGCATATTGCGTGGCCGACCCATCTGGAATTGCAGCGCCGCGATATCGGGCTGATTTTCCGCATCCTTTAGCATCGGTATATTGAGCTGTTTAGCGCCCCGAAAAGCGGCTTTGGTTTCGGATACCCTGGAGAACAGCTTCCCCGGCAGGAATCCCGCTTTTTTGGCCTTGGGAATCCAGCCCAATAAGGGTAAGTGTTGTTCAATAAGTTTCATGTTCTCTCCTGAATCGCTTTATCAGGTAAGGGCGATTTGAAACAAGGCCGCCGCAAGCGCCAGGGCCATCGCCACTGTCACTCGCGGGGAGGCGTACAAGCCCATCTGAGTTTGTGTCGGAAAAGCGATGGTCTGCTTCAACGCGGCAAGCTTGTACTTGTGAAGGTCCTGGAATTTCGCACTCGCCAGTGACAGTTCAATGATGTCTCTACGGCTGCGGTAACGAATCAGCCCTGCCCCGTGCCAGCCAGGGTCAGGCGGCGTGTTCCAGGCATCAAAGTAACCACCTACAGCGCGGCCCGCAATCACGGGATGTCCGGCGCGGCGTATCACCTGCCCCATAAAGGGCCTGAAATATTCCTGCAGTATCGACTCAGCCCGCGCGTCCTGCCCCGTGTCGGGATGCTTCATCGGCGAGGGATTGTACTGAAGCAGGTTCATCATGATGAATTCCTTACCGTCATCCTCTTCCAGAAACTTTCGCATCACAGCCAAATCAACTTCATCACCAGCACCAGCACGCTGTTCAAACAGTCGTGTGTATTCCTCAACCTCCTCAGCCGTCAGCGGTTTGCGCAGGCCGTCGTACCAGAGTCGAAAGACCACATAGGCCAGAAATGCTGTCATCCAGATTGAAAGAGCCATGACGCCGCATCCTCTACATGAATTTTCGCAAGGTGAGCCAAACTCAAATGGACCGGATGAGTCGATCGACTGTGCTTGCTATAGACAGCACATATTTTGGCATTTATAGTGTCAATATGTAAAGCATTGAAGCATTAAGGTTTCGAAGGCTTACAACCGGGCGACAAGAAAAGGAATGAGAGATGATCGAATCGTTATTTTCCATGCAGGATAAAATCTGTGTTGTCACCGGTGGCAGCCGCGGATTGGGTTCCTACATGGCGCAAGGCTTTCTGGAAGCCGGAGCCAGGCGCGTGTACATCACTGCGCGCAAGGCCGAAGCCTGTATCAGTGCCGCAGAAGAACTGAGTAAATACGGCGAATGTATTGCGATCCCCGGCGATGTCGCGACCTCTGACGGTCTGCAGTATCTTGTTTCCGAGTTAATGTCCCATGAGCAACACATTGATGTGCTTGTGAACAATGCGGGCGCTGGCTGGGGCGCGCCTTTTGGTCAGTTCCCGGAGCAAGGCTGGGATAAAACGATGAATGTAAATGCCAAGAGCCCCTTCTTTCTGATTCAGGCCCTGGCTCCACTGCTAAAAGAGAACGCCAGCGCCGATAACACCGCCAGCATTATCAATATTGGTTCTATTGCCGGCATGGTAGGCAACGCGCTCGACAACTTTAGTTACGCGGCCTCTAAAGCAGCCATCCATCAGCTCACCCGCGTACTTTCAACTGAACTGGCCAGGGATCACATTCGCGTCAATGCCATAGCCCCCGGCCGCTTCTATTCAAAAATGACTGAGTTTTTGAGTAACGACCAGGAAGCCTTTGAAGAGGAGCTGCAAACCATCCCCATGCGTCGCTGGGGGGAAGCCTCCGATATTGCCGGTGTCGCCATTATGCTGGCTTCGCAGGCAGGTGCCTTTATTACCGGCCAGATTATTCCGATTGATGGCGGTACGTCGGTGGTGAATTAACAGGTGAATTGAAACACCCATAGCGGTTACCAAGGCCCGACTTATGTTGCGAAAATTGCTTATTGCGATCAGTGTTCTGATCTCGATACCAGTATTGTTGTTTCTTACCGCGTGGCTCTATCCGCGCCCCGTCGACACCACCCCACCCTGGGTGTTTGAAAGCGATGGCAGTGAACTGAACTACTGTGAATTGCCTGTACTCGACGGTTCAGGGCTGATGGCCAATGATATCCCCCGGGCCTACACACCAGGTTGCGGCTATACACAGTACCCACAACCTATTCTGCTTGGCTGTACTGAACCCTTACCCGAGGGCGCGCAAGATCTGCGCGGCCTATGGCAAAGCGTTGACCCCAGATTGCCCGACCATGTTGAACGCGTTGAACAGTGTGGTGATCGTGTTGTCGTAACTGCCTTGGGGATCATACACGATCACACATCGACAAAAGCATCCTTCGATGTCCAGCCAAGGGACATCGGCCCATGGACGTTTTGCATGCGCACGTCGCATGCGACGACGGTCTGGGAAGACGACAAGCTGCACTTCAAGGCTTTTGGTGGTCCTACCGTGGTGAAACGCTATATCGAAGACGGCGTTTACAAGTGGGATTATCCAAACCTGGGCACGATCAAAATGCAGCGTATATGTAAGGTGCCTGAGCATGCCCGCAGCTTTGACCGCGGTCACGCACTCTAATTGTAGGAAAAATAGGATTGCTGATGAAAAAGTTACTAACCACCCTTGCCGTATTGGTCGCCCTGGCCGGGGTATTGTTATTGGCGCTGCCTACCATTCTGCACAAAAACGGGCTGCACCCCGAGTACAGTGGCCCATCTGTCGACTTACCCGGCAAACGCGCGCTGGTCATCACTACCAGTCATGCAGTGCTGGCAGCACCCGGGGAAACCGAGGGTAAGGCCACCGGTGTTTTTGGTTCGGAGATGACTCACCCCTACTACACCTTTCTGGACGGCGGCATGGAGGTGGACATAGCCAGCATCCAGGGTGGTGAGCTCCCCATTGACCCCAGTAGCTTCTATTTCATGGTCAAAACACCCGAGGACGAGCGCTATCTCAATGATCCGGTTGCCCAGACCAAGGTGAAAAACTCCACTCCCATTGCCGAGGTAGATATTGACCAGTACGACATCGTATTTATCTCGGGTGGCTGGGGTGCCGCCTACGATCTGGCCCAATCGCCTGCACTGGCGGCCAAAGTAAGCGAATCTTATTACGGCGACAAGGAGGCGGTTATCGGCGGCGTTTGCCACGGTGTACTGGGGCTGGTCAGTGCCCGCGACCGTGACGGCAATTTACTCATAGCCGGGCGCCGTATGACCGGCGTGACCGACAAACAGATTCAGGAACTCGGTATTGATTTAACACCCAAGCACCCGGAGACGGAACTGCGCAAGGCGGGTGCCATCTTTGAGAGCCAGACGGCCTTCCTGGATTTCTTTGCCACTCACGTAACCGTTGATGACGAGCGGCGCTTCGTAACCGAGCAGAACCAGAATTCGGGACTGGAAACGGCACACACTATGATGGGAATACTGAGTGAGCGCGATTAACGCTATCGACTGGAAAGCCCCGCGCTCACACTTTGCCCTGAGTCAAGCCTCCCACTAGTGACTGGCGAAATCGCCGTTAGAGAAAACAGGCAATTCTGGCCCGGAAAGCCCGTCTCCCAGTCACTGTTACGCTTAACCCAGAAATGCAAAAGCCCGCTGAATAGCGGGCTTTGCGGGGGTTCTGCGGTCAGTCTCTGTTTAAAGTCTCTGATCCGCAGACTGCATGGCGGA
>JAACFI010000280.1 GCA_009937575.1 Haliea sp. | reverse complement strand
GATGAAAATCCTGCACCTCATGCGCCACGCCAAATCCTCCTGGGATGAACCCGGATTGTCCGACCGTGAGCGGGGGCTGAACAAGCGCGGCAAACGCGATGCGCCGCGGATGGGGGAGGCACTGGCGCAGCGGATGGCGCCCATGAGTGTTGCCGTCAGCCCCGCCAGGCGGGCCCAGCTCACGCTGGAAGGGCTTTGCGACGGCTGGCCCGCCCTGCGGGACACGCCGCACTACACCGAGGAAGACCTCTATACCTTCGATGCCATGGACCTGTTCGAGTGGATCGCCGTACAGGAAGACAGCCACCGGCGGCTGTTCTTGATCGGGCACAACCCCGCGTTCACCGATCTGGTGAACATGCTGACCGGCGAACAAAGCCTCGACAACCTGCCCACCGCCGGCTACGTCGAACTCGCCCTGGCCATTGACCACTGGCGGGACTTGCAGCAGGCTTGCGCCATGGTTGCCCACAGCCTGTTTCCCAAACAACTACCCGACGGCTGAAAACGATCCGGCGGAGAGAGCATGTATCGAATTATCGCCCTTGCCGGCGCGCTGCTACTGGGCCAGGTCCAGGGGGTGGCAGCGTCACCCGCTGACCGCCTGGCCGAGGCACTGCGGATCAGGACCATCAGCTACCAGCAGCGGGCGCAGATCGACTACGGCGAATTCCAGCGTCTAAACGATTACCTGCGCCAGACCTATCCGAGGGTTTTCAGTGAGTTGCAGGTGGAGCTGGTGAACGATTACAGCCTGCTGATTCGCTGGGACGGCAGTGACGCTGATCTCAAGCCCATCCTGTTTACCGCTCATACCGACGTGGTGCCGATAGAGCCCGGGACCGAGGGCGACTGGGAGCACCCGCCCTTCGACGGCGTGGTGACGGGCGGTCGTATCTTCGGCAGAGGCACCCTGGATGACAAGATGGGGGTGCTGGGATTACTGGAAGCCGCGGAGCAGTTGCTGTCTGAGGGTTTCGTCCCGCGTCGGGGCATTGTCATGGCCTTTGGCCACGACGAGGAGATCAGTGGCAAGGAAGGCGCTGCCGCCCTGGCCGCGCGGATGAAAGAGCTGGGCCTGCATTTCCAGTGGATGGTGGATGAGGGGGGCATGCTGATAAGCGACGTCCCACTGCTCACCGACCGGCCGATGGCCATGGTCAACGTGGCGGAGAAGGGCTATTTGACCCTGACCCTGGTGGCCAGCGGCGCCGGGGGGCACTCTTCCAACCCGCCAAAGATCAGTACCATCGGCCGGCTGTCCAACGCCATGGCCCGGATCGAGGCCAACCCTTTCGAACCCCGCCTGGTGGGGCCGGTGCAGGCCATGCTCGAGATCCTGGCACCCCATGTGAAACAGCCAGAGAGCTTCGTGTTCGACCACCTGTGGCTCACAAGCGGTCTGGTCGCCCACCGGATGGACCAGCGGCGCCTGACCATTCCCTTCGTGCGCACCACCACCGCGCTGACCATGTTCAACGCCGGGGTGAAGGAAAACGTGGTACCGCAGCGGGCCGAGGCCCGCGTCAATTTCCGGCTGTTGCCCGGAGATAAGCCGGAGATTGTGGTTGACTATATCCGCGGTGTGATCGATGACCCGGAGATCGAGATCAGCTACGACCCCTGGGAAAACGTGCCGCCGATCTCGGACCACCAGGGGGTGGGGTTCCAGGTGATCGGCGAGGCAGTTACCGCAGTATACCCCGAGGCGCTGGTGACGCCGTCCCTGCTCACGGCCACCACCGACACACGCCACTATGTCGAGTTGGCAGACGATCTCTATCGCTTCCACGGGGTGATGATGGACTCCGGCCAGGCCAGTTCCATCCACGGCACCAATGAATTCATCACCGTCGAGAGTTACGAGAAATCCATAGCCGTGGCCCGCCGCATGATGGAGTTGGGTTCCAGGTGACCGTAGGGTGCGCACCGCGCATCATAATGTTAGGCTTCGCACTTGCCAAAATACCGCACCCGAATAAGGATGTACCCAATGCGAATCGCCTTCGCCCTGGTCGCGTTCCTCGCACTGGCCGCCTGCGCCAGCCAGGAGCCCGTAGACAGCAACCCGTTGACCCAGTGCACCGAACCGCGACCCCAGGTATGCACCATGGAGTATGCGCCGGCCTGCGCGACCCTGATCGCCGGCGGACAGAAGGAATACGCCTCCGGCTGCAATGCCTGCGCCGATGACGCGGTGGCCGGTTACCTGCCCGGACCCTGCCCCGAATGAGCCTGACCAATCGCATCCTGCTGGCCATGGTGGCCGGCATTCTCACCGGTTCCCTGTTCAACCTGATCCTGCACAGTGGCGGCGTGCCGGGGATGGCCCAGACACTTATCGGCGAATACCTGGTCGGGGGACTGTTCGACGTGGTCGGCCGGATTTTCGTCGCCTCCCTGAAACTGCTGGTGGTGCCGCTGGTGATGGTGTCACTGATCTGCGGTGCAAGCTCCCTCGGTGACAGCGCCCGGATGGGCCCTATCGCGATGAAGACCCTTGGTTTTTACCTGCTCACCACTGCCATCGCAGTGAGCCTGGCGCTGCTGTTCGCGACGTTTATTGCTCCCGGCAGCAACGTCAACCTGAGTACCGACCTGAACTACCAGCCCTCGGTCGCGCCACCGCTGACAGATGTGCTGGTAGACATCTTCCCCTCCAACCCGATCCGCGCCATGGCCGACGGCAAGATGCTGCAGATCATCGTGTTCGCCCTGTTGTTGGGTTACGCCATCTCTCACGCGGGCGAGCAGGGGCGCCGCCTGGCCAGCTTCTTCCGCGATATGGAAGCGGTGGTAATGAAAATGGTAGAGATCCTCATGGCCCTGGCGCCCTACGGCGTGTTTGCCCTGCTGGCCCGGCTGTTCTCGGACATGGGGATCGGCGCGATCATGGACCTGGCCGCCTACTTTTTCACCGTGCTGGCGGTGCTGCTGTTACATGCCCTGGGTATCTATAGCCTGTTGCTGAAATCCTTCAGCGGCCTGTCGCCGCGGATCCTGCTGACTAAAATGCGCCCGGTGTGGGCCTTCGCTTTCAGTACTGCCTCGTCCGGCGCGACCCTGCCGATCACCTTGCGCACGGTTGAGAAACGCATGGGGGTTCACAACTCGGTGGCGGGCTTCACTATCCCCCTGGGGGCTACCATCAACATGGACGGCACCGCCATCATGCAGGGGGTGGCGACGGTCTTCATCGCCCAGGTCTACGGTATCGACCTGTCTATGGGCGCATTTATTACGGTGATACTCACCGCCACCCTGGCTTCCGTCGGTACCGCCGCGGTCCCGGGGGTAGGCCTGATCACCCTGGCCCTGGTGCTGGAGCAGGCCGGCCTGCCCGTCGAGGGTATCGCCCTGATTATCGGCGTCGACCGCTTGCTGGATATGGTGCGTACGGCGGTCAACGTCACCGGCGACGCCACCGTATCGGTAATCGTCGCCCGCAGTGAGAAGCAGATGGACGAGGGGGTGTTCCTCGATCCCAAAGCCGACCAGCGCCCGGATCGTATGGAGGAGGATGTGGTTCCGACGGTTTGATATCGCCGTATCCGTGGTGCCCGGGATTGGAATGGTGCGCAGTGCGCACCCTACCTTTGATCGGAGTACCGGTAGGGTGCGCACCGCGCACCATTAACGCGTTATAATCTCCATCCCTGAATCACGCATGCAATAATCCATGACCATCCAATGCACCATCGTGCCGGTAACCCCCTACCAGCAGAACTGCTCCGTCATCAAGTGCCAGGCCACTGGCCAGGGCGCCATCGTCGACCCTGGCGGCGACGTCGAACGTATCCTGGAGACCGTTCAGAACATGGACGCCAGCGTGGAGAAAATCATCCTCACCCACGCCCACCTGGACCACTGTGCCGCCTCCGATGTGCTGCGCCAGCAGCTGGAAGTACCGATCGAAGGACCCCATAAGGGTGACAGCTTCTGGCTGGAGAAACTGCCGGAGTGGTGCAAGATGTCCGGCTTCCCCCACGCGGACTCCTTCACGCCCGACCGCTGGCTGGAGCAGGGCGACACGGTGATGGTGGGCGAGGCCGAGTTGCAGGTAATCCACTGCCCGGGTCATACCCCCGGGCATGTGGTATTCGTGTACCACCCGCAGAAAGTGGCCTGGGTCGGGGATGTCCTGTTCCAGGGATCCATTGGCCGCACTGATTTTCCCCTGGGCAATCACGACGAGCTGATCAGCAGTATTCGCGACAAGCTGTTTCCCCTGGGAGATGACATCACCTTCATTCCCGGACACGGCCCCACCTCCACCTTCGGCCAGGAGCGCCAGACCAACCCCTTCGTGGCTGACGGTCGCTATGGCTGAGGAGGCCGACGACCGGGAAGCCCTGTTACGCCGGGAGTTTCACAGCCAGACCGCCCGCATCCACTGGCGCGAACTGCAGACCTACTACGCCCACGGCAGCGTGATCGCGGTGGCCCCGGAGCTGGACCTGGTGGAGGTTGCGGTGCAACTGGGCCTGGACAACACCGCCAGGTTCCAGCAATGGATCGATGGGGATGAGGTCACCTCCGTCAGCGACACCCAGGCGCTGGCCTGGTACGAGGACGATGCGCTACTGTGGGCAGTGGTGGCGGCGCCCTGGGTGTTGGTACAGGACAAAGCAGCGGGTAACTGAGCGCTTGGGCTGCAATGACGGAAGCACGGGGTGTATGACCAGATAGCAATGCCGAAGACCAGCAGGTGGACGCCGATCGTCTTGTTATTGTTGGCATCGGTGGCGCTGTTTATTCGCACCGCGGGCTTGCAGGCCACCGGTGTGGGTGGCAACGATACGATTCTCTATTACTCTCTGGCCGAGCAGTGGCTGGAGGGCAATCCGGTCTACCGCATCGCAAATTCGGCGGAAGTATTCCGCCCTGTGCTGCTCGCTTACAACGCACTTTCCCTCAAGTTACTCGGTCATTCCGACTACGCGATCAAGTTGGCAAATGCTGTGGTCGACAGCCTCAATGTGCTGCTGGTCGCCTTCGTCGCCTGGTTGTTGTCGAGGGGTTTGCTGGTCTGCCTGGCCAGCGCCCTTGCCTATACCCTGCTGCCCCTGGCAATCTGGGCGGCCAGGCAGGAACTCCCGCATACCCTTTCGACCTTCTTCGTGCTCCTGGCCCTGGTGTCGACCCTGATGGCTGCCGGGGGCGGCTACCGGCAGTGGTGGCTGGGGGGGCTTGGGGGATTTTTCCTGGGCTTTGCTGTGCTGACCCATGAAGAGTTGGTATTCATCGCTGCTCCTGTGGCAATCGTGCTCTTGCTTTCACCCCGCCTGATGGGGGAAATCGATACAATTCGAGCCGCCTGCTGGCGCCTCGGGCCATTCCTCTTCGGCCCGGCTGCTGCAGCGCTCCTAATTTTGTGGCATGAGTCGGCTGCGCTTAGAGTGCTCAGCGAGCCGGCCGCGCTGACTGTCGGGCAGCGCTTCTATCCCGAGGTGCTGGGCCGATTTTTCTGGAACGGATTGTCCGGTGCGGGTTCCCTGGTCTTCCTGGCGCTGATCGGGGTGGGATTTGCCGTATTTATCTGGCAATCACTGCCCCCTTATCGTGAGGGGGGGCGACGATACCGCCTGGCCTACCTGTTCTGCATGGGTACGTTTATTGTATTTCTCGCCCTGTACGCCCTGTTCTTCGATACCCTGTTCGTGCGGGGATTGCTGCCAATGATCCCGCTGCAGTTGATCGCAATAGTCTACTCCCTTGCGATCGCCTTTGAGCCATTGGGCAGAGTACCATCGGCGGCCATGGTCCTGGTCCTTGCGCTCGGCCTGGGTATCAGCAATATCGGCGCCTATTCCGCATTCAAGGTCGGCAACCGTGATTATTCCGACCACTGGGATATACCCGAATGGCCTGACCGGGAAAGTTGGGAAAAGGGGTACCGCGGATTCCGCTACGATGCCCTCTATGATCCCAGCTACTATACCCACTGGGCCAACGTGCACGCGGCGCTGGC
>JAACFI010000001.1 GCA_009937575.1 Haliea sp. | reverse complement strand
CGATGGGCCAGTCCTTGCTGTTGGAGGACCAGATGGCGATACGACTTCCCGTTGGATAATCTTTCGCCCGCAGGAAGGAGGCGATACGGCGTACCTGGTCGGCCACCTCGCGCCAGGTGTATTCGCGCCATTCCAGGTTATGGGGCTGTCGTAAATATACCTGGTCGGGCGCCTCGCGCTCCTTCAGGTAGAACATCTCCAATGGTGATTTCACCGCATCTGCCATGACCGCTTGCCTCCTTATATCATTCCCGTGTCAGCCGATTGCCTTGAGGGTGATCTCCTGGATCTTCTCAGGCGGAATCGGGAAGAATACCGCGACCGGGTCCGTGGCGACAGCCGTGACAATGGCTTCCATGTTGTCTGCCGTTACGTTCCAGCGGGACAGGTCGGTAGCGCAGTTTACCCGCTGCTGGATATCGCGCACCTTGGCGATGACGTCCTCGAGCAGGTCAGCGCCGGTCTTGTCGCTGGCAGGCATGTTCAATGCCTGGGCAAGGCGCTCGGCGTGGGGAATATACAGTTCTGGCAGGGTCTCCATCACGATGGGCAGAAAGACGCCGTTGGCGTCTCCATGGGGCACGTGGTACATGGCACCGAAGGCGTGGGAGCAGTTGTGTACCGGCGTGGCGTTCAGTGCCGCCAGGTAGCCGTTTACCGCCATGCAACTGGCGTTGAGCATCTGGGTGCGAGCCTCCACGTCCTGGCCGTTTTCAACTGCCCTGGGCAGGAATCGCTCAATGAGTTGCGCGGAGATCATGCAGTGCGCGTCGCTGAACGGATTGGCGTTGGGGGAGGCGACACCCTCAAGGGCGTGGGTCAGGGCATCCATACCGGTGGAGGCGGTCAGGCCAGGCGGCAGGCCCAGAGTCAGTTGCGCATCCAACACCGCGATATCCGCATCGAGGAAAGGTGCGAAGATACCCCCCTTGATACCGGTCTCGTCATTGAGGATAACCGCCCCGGCACTGCCTTCGGCCCCCGTACCCGCAGTAGTGGGTACGGTAAGGTGGGGGATGCCCGAGTGTTGTGCCGCGGGCCATGCCTCCATCTTGATGCCGCTCTGCAGTGCCTCGCTGATATCCAGCAGCTGGTGTTGCAGTGCATACTTGACGCCCTTGGAGGCATCCAGCACCGACCCGCCGCCCACTGCGAGAATAGCATCGGCCGCCACTTCCCTGGCATAGGCGGCGCAGGCATTGACGCAGCTGCTACCGGCATCCGGGGTGATCTCCGGGTAGATTCCTGCCAGTACCGGCATGTCGCCGGATTGCCAGGTATCGAAGCAGGCGGCCACGCGGTCCACCACGCCTACCTGTTTGAGGCCGGCGTCTGAGATCAACAGGACCCGGCGGGCGCCCAGGCCCTGCAGCAGGGCGGGAATGCGAATGATGCTGCCGTAGCCACTGTGGACCACGGTGCGCATGTTGTATTGAAAGTATCCGGTGTTAGACATGGGTGTTTACTCCTACTGGGTGTGCACGATGCGGTGCATGGCCTTGCGCTCGGGCGCCCGCTCGAAGGACATGGAGACCGCCTTGGTCTCGACGTAGGCGTCGATGCTGTGGCGCCCCATCTCGCGGCCGTAGCCGCTGGCCTTGTATCCGCCGAAGGGGGCGTCGGTGCGCAGCATGTGCCAATCGTTGATCCAGATGGATCCGGCGCGCAGTTCCCTGGCAATCTGCTGTGCCTGCACCAGGTCGTCGGTCCACACCCCGGCAGACAGGCCGTAGTCGCTGTCGTTGGCCAGGGCGATCGCCTCATCCACATCACTGAACTTGATGACCGACAGTACCGGGCCGAATATTTCCTCCCGCGCCACCTGCATATCGTTACTGACGTCCGCCAGCACCGTAGGCTCCACGTAGAAACCTCCCTCGCAACCCGGCACCTGGGCCTGATTGCCGCCGCAGACCACCCTCGCGCCCTCGGCAACACCGGACTCGATATAGCCCATGACCTTGTGGAAGTGGGTTTCGGTGGACATCGGGCCCACGCCGGTGGTGGGATCCGCCGGGTTGCCCACGATGACTTTCGCCGATTTTGCCGCGAGTTTCTCCAGCAGGCTGTCGTAGACATCCTCGTGAACCAGCAGGCGGGTGCCGGATTCACAGGCCTGGCCGGCATTCATGTACACACCCCACAGGGCGCCCTGCGCCACCATGTCCAGGTTGGCGTCGGACATCACGATGCCCGGGCCCTTGCCACCCAGTTCCAGGGTGCAGCGCTTCAGGGTGGTGGCACAGTTGGCCTGGATTTGCTTGCCGATGCGGGTGGAGCCGGTGAAGGAGATCTTGTCGATATCCGGGTGCAGGGTCATGGTCTCACCTACGGAGGGACCGTCGCCGTTCACCACGTTGAGTACTCCCGGTGGCAGTGCCTCCTGCAGTATCTCCGCCAGGCGGATTGAAGAGGTGGGTGTGAGCTCAGACGGTTTAAGGACAATGGTATTACCCGCAGCCAGGGCCGGCCCCACCTTGAAGCCGAACAGCAGCAGGGGGAAGTTCCACGCAGTGATAAGGCCGCAAACACCGACTGGTTCCTTCCATACCTGTGAGTGCCACTGCTCTGGCAGCGGCCGGGGTGACTGGGCTTCCACGAAGGGGTAGGTCTTCACCGCCTCCGCCAGGTTCATCCACAAATCTGCCACCGCGGGTATATCCATGTTGCTTGCCCGGGTCAGCGTGGCCCCGGAGCAGCCGATTTCCAGTTCGATCAACTCCTGGGCGTTGGCCATCACCAGTTGCGCGCACTGGTAGAGCACTTTGGAGCGTTGTGCCGGCGGCATATGCCGCCATTCGCGGTTGTCAAACGCCGCCCGGGCAGCGGAGACTGCGGTATCCACGTCGGCGGCATTGCCCATGGCGGCGCGCCCGACCACCTGGCCAGTCGCCGGGTTGATCACGTCGGCGTAGTCACCGCTGAGGGGTTCACGGCGCTCGCCGTTGATGATATGTGGGTACAGAGGGGTCTCGGACATAGCGTCTCTCCTTATGAATTTCGCAGCGCAAATGATTGTAATCGAGTGTCGAGGTGATACTTGACGATTTACGCAATAAAATTGACAATTTGCGCAATTCTATCGCCGAGGCAACCGACAGCGTGAAACCCTATATACGCGGCGGGATACTGGAGAATTTTCGTGCCACCGCGGAGTCCCTGGGCGCGGACGTGAACTCCCTGCTCAGGGAAGCGGACGTGGCGCCAGAGGTGCTGGATATCCCGGGCATCTACCTGCCATACGCCAACTATCTGCGACTGATGGACGCTGCCGCCCGGGCCACCGGTGCACCGCATTTCGGCCTGGTGATGACCCGTAACATGACCATCGGCAACCTTGGGATCATGGGGCTGGTGATGTCCCAGGCCCAGACCGTGGGCACTGCCTGGCACAGTTTCGAGCGCTTTTACCGGATTCACGATACCTACGCCACGGTAAAACTGGAACAGGCCGCAGACCGGGCCATCATCAGTTACGCGATTCCCCGCAACGATCTTCCCGGCGCCAGGCAGATCTACGATGCGGCGGCGGGCTTCTCCAACAACATAATGAAGCAATTCTGCGGCCCCGAGTTCAGGGCCCTGGGTTTTGGCTTTCCCTATGCCGCTCCGGATGAGCGCGACTGCTACGATAAACTGGCCAGCGAGGGCCTGAGTTTCAATACCCACGCCATGGAAATGCACTTCAATATCGACCTGCTGCAGCGCGAGCTACCGGGCGGCAGCGACGAGATGCGCCTGCTGATCGACCACTACTTCAGCACTGTACAGGACGTGGACAGTCATCGCCCGGTCAGTCACCAGGTGGAGGACCTTATCCGCCGCCTGCTGCCCACGGGAGACTGTACCCTCACCAGGATCGCCGAAACCCTGTACATGAGCGACCGCTCCCTGCAGCTGCAGCTGGCGGAGGAACAGTGCAGTTTTCGCGAATTGCTGGAAAAGGTGCGTCGGGAAATCGCCACCTATCACCTGCGTCGCGGCGATCTACCACTGACCCAACTGGCCCTGCTGCTGGGCTACAGTGAACTCAGCGCTTTCAGTCGCAGCTTTCGTGACTGGTACGGCCTGTCACCCCGGCAGTGGGTGGCGCGGGGCGCCTGGGGCACCTGAATCCCGGACGGTTCAACCTTGCGCACCGTGGGATAAGAGTCAACCCCACCTGCAGGCGTAAAGCTGTTATGACTTGATAACACATGGGTGGGGAGCTACAACTTATTCCGGGATAAGTGAAGACCGACAAGGGGAGAGTTGACATGGCGACATCTGACGCAGAACAAAAAGTACTGGACGGCACAGTGTGGGACGAATTCTGCGACGCCCTGAAAGAAGCAGGGAAAATCATCCGCAGCGAACAGGCGCCGAAGGACGCGTTCAACCAGGCCGAGGGCTACCGCTACCTGGCAAGACTGCTGCGCGGTGGGCTGGAGGGCTTCCTTGAATTCCGCGACCCGATGTTCCCGCAGCTTCGCTGCGGCGCCCATGAAACGATCAAACTGGGTGCCGACAACCCGGACAACCGCTACGAGAGCGCGCCTATCAACCCCGATTACAATTACCGGATAAGCGGCAACCGCGGCACGGTGGATTACCTGGGCATCAGCACCATTATCAACAAGTACGCCTCCGGCGGCACTATGGAAGTGACCGGGCATATCGACGCTAGGAACATGGAAATCGGCGCTGACGGATCTCTTGAAATCATCGTCAGTCGCAACCAGCAGCCAGGTAACTGGCTGCCCATGGGGGAGGGCGCCAACTCCATTACCGTGAGGCAGACCTTCCAGGACAGGGTTAACGAACAGCGGGCGGAACTGAAGATCGAGCGCCTGGGGGCCCGCGATGACCGACCTGAACCGCTGACTGCAGAAAAACTGCAACGCGGCCTGATGGGGGCCGTGATGTTCGTTCAGGGTTCTGCACAACTATTCGAAAACTGGGCCGAGAGTTTCGTTCCCGCGACTAATCAACTGCCCCCGGCAGACCAGGACTACTGCCAGTCGATCGGTGGGGATCCCAATATTTTCTATTTCCACAGCGCCTGGGAACTGGCGGACGACGAGGTGCTGATCATCGAGGCCCCGAAAATCCCCGAGTGCCAGACCTGGAACTTCCAGCTCGACAACTGGTGGATGGAATCCCTGGACTATCGTCACCACACCATCCACGTGAACAAGCACACCGCCCACTACGAGGATGACGGCAGTGTGCGGCTGGTGGTGTCACACAGCGATCCCGGTGTACCCAACTGGATCGAAACCGCCGGCCATAACATGGGGACCATGTGCTGGCGCTGGATTGGGGCGGACAGGCACCCGCTGCTGGATACCCGCGTGGCGAAGCTGGCCGACCTGTAATGGACTCCAGAGACACGGAGGTGAGTTTCGACGCGAACGGGTTGGTCAACGAAGCGATTGAGCAGACCGGCTTCGACGACTTCGGTAACATGCCCTACCGGGATGGATTGGAAGTCCTGCTGGAGACCTACGACCGACACGTCGTCGACCCCGAGGGCCGCAAGCGCTGTCGCGACAGGGTGGTGACGCTGCTGGCCACCCGACTCAAGTGCGAGAACGCTTTCACGACTATTCCCGAGATCCACCAGCAGGAAATCGTTGCACCGATTTTCGTGACCGGACTGCCGCGCTCCGGCACCTCGGCACTGCTCAACCTGCTGGTCACTGCACCGGAGAATCGCGGCGTCCTGCAGTGGGAGGTACAGTTCCCCGATCCCTGGCCTGGCTGCAAGCCCGGTGAGGAGGACCCCCGTTACCCCTACCTGGTCAAGGCCCTGGAAGAGACCCGGGATTCTGAGTTTGCCAAGATCCACTACATCGACGCGGACACGCCGGAGGAATGTGTCCTGTTGCACGCCTTCGCCATCCACGGGGTGCATCTCGGTTTTGAAATTATGCTGGAACCCTACCGCAGCTGGCTCCTGGAGCAGGACCTGGCGCCGCTATACGCCTACCAGAAAAAGCAGTTGCAGATGCTCAACTGGCGCAATCCCGGACAGCAGTGGATGCTGAAGGCACCGGCCCATATGTGGGGTATCGACGCTATTAGGGAAGTGTTTCCCGATGCGCGCTTTATCTGGTGCCACCGTGACCCCCAGGCTGTAGTGCCCTCGATCAACAGCATGAACAGCGCGTTGCTCGGCATGTACCTGGGGGATACCGGCCATATTGATTCCGGTGAGATGGGACGCAGCGTGATGGAGTGGTATGCCATGTCGCTGGAGACCGGGCTTAAACAGCGGGAAAAATTGCCCGGACAACTGTTTGTGGATTGTTCCCAACAGGAATTCGTCGAGCAGCCTATGGCACTGGTGGAGCGTGTTTACCGGGAGTTCGACCTGACTTTCAGTAGCGCGGCCCGGGGGGCGATGCAGGCCCACGTGGATGCCAACCCCAAGGGCAAGCACGGCAAACACGAGTACGACCTGGCCAGTTTCGGACTGACCCGGGAGATGATCGATCAGCGTTTTGCGTTTTATACAGGGGATGGACGCTGGCCGATCAGTGAATAATCGCAACCAGTGAAAGCTATGTCACGGTTACGCTGTGGACACTTCCCGGAGAGGATGGCGAGCAACTTGAAATCATCTCCCGCAATCGTTACGTCGATAAGTGGCACAGGGCAGGGCAGGGCTGGGCCATTGCCCACAGGCTGTGTATCGCAGACCTGCAGACGATTGCGCCGCTGACAAGAGGGGATGTTAACGCAGAATCCAGGCGGGACGCGCAGGATGCGTCGTACCGCCTGTTCCAAAAGGGCTGACGCAAAGGAGCGAGATCACTATGAACCGGTTCTTGATACTGACCCTGACGACTGCGGCCCTGATCCTCCCGGGCCAGCCCAGGGCTGAAGAATGGATAGACCTGACTCACGAACTGTCCCCGGACGCGGTATTCTGGCCAACGGCGGAACGCTTCCAGATGCGAACCGACTTCGAAGGCTTCACCGATCGCGGATACTATTACTCCGCCTATACGTTCACCACTGCCGAACATGGTGGTACCCATATCGATGCACCGATTCACTTCGCGCAGGGAAAGCACCACGTCAATGAAATACCACTGGAGCAATTGATCGGTGCCGCTGTCGTCGTTGACGTCAGTGGCAAGGTTCAGGGTAACTGTGATTACCTGATTTCTGTTGCCGATATTCAGGCCTGGGAAAAGACACATGGCAGCATTCCGGATGGGAGTATCGTGTTGCTGCGTACCGGTTTCGGAGAGTTCTGGCCCGATGCCAGCAAATACCTGGGGACTGACCTGCGAGGAGAGGCCGGCGTGGCCGAGCTGTGTTTTCCCGGCCTGGCGCCGAATGCTGCGGCGTGGCTGGTCTCCGAGCGGAAAATTCATGCGGTGGGCATTGATACCGCCAGCATCGATTATGGTAAGTCGAAGGATTTCGCCGCCCACGTCAACCTGATGACGCACAATATTCCAGCCTTCGAGAATCTGGCGAATCTGGATCAATTACCTCCAACAGGGGTTTACGTCGTGGCATTGCCAATAAAAATAAGAGGCGGCAGCGGCGGCCCACTGCGGATTGTGGCCCGTCGGAAACCATAGTTCCCGATTTTTCCCATCCTAATCACAGTTGACTTAACTTAGATCACATACCACTATAATTCACAGGTATATATTTATTCGAATGGCTCGATTAAATAAACCTTTGAAAGGGGAGATTAGAAAATGAATAAATCTCGTTCAGCTATGTTAATCCGTATCGGGCTTATTGGCAGTCTTGTTATTGTGGCGAGCGTTGCAAATGCGCGCAATGAGGAAAGAGCACGGGCCGACTACACCAATTATTGTGCGTCTTGTCACGGTGTAGATGGGACTGGTAATGGGCCAATGGCTAGTGAGCTGAAAGCTGCTCCGACCAACCTGACGACAATAACGAAAGAGAATAACGGCCATTTCCCCTATTTAAAATTACGCAGGGTCATTGATGGGAGCTTATCCACCGGCTCGATACGTGGTCATGGATCTGCAGAAATGCCAGTGTGGGGTGATATTTTCCGCAGGCAGGGCAGTGACATCAGCAAGTGGAATGACGCGCAAGCGAGAATCATGAATATCTTGGACTACCTCGCTTCCATCCAGCAGTAGGGGCAAGTGGCCGGTTGCCTGCGATAGATTAGTTCAGTCCCCAGGGGTGCGCCCAAGCGACCGCAACGACTGATGTATCATAACGGCCATGAAGCCCCTGTATCGCACCCTTTGCCTGCTTGTTCTGGTCGCCCTATGCCCGTCTTCACGCGCGAGCGAGCATGCCCACCCTCTACCCAAGCCGGGCAGCGACCTCGTCGGGCGCATAGATGTGGTGAAGGCGCGCGAGGAGGATACCCTGGTAGATATCGCGCGCCGCCACCAGATCGGGCAGGAGGAAATTGTGCTGGCCAACCCGGGGGTGGACCGCTGGTACCCGCGGGAGGGCACCGAAGTGATCTTGCCCTCGCGATACATCCTGCCTTCCGGACCCCGGCGCGGCCTGGTACTCAACGCACCGGAAATGCGGCTTTACTACTACCCGTTACCAGCGGAGGAAGAGTTTTCACAGGTTCAGGCTTTTCCGGTCGCGATCGGCCGCATGGGGTGGGAGACGCCCGTGGCGGAGACGACTCTGGTTTCCAAGGAACGTAACCCCTCCTGGTGGCCGCCGGAGTCCATTCGGCGCGAGCACGCGGAGCAGGGTGACCCGCTGCCGGCGGTGGTGCCCCCGGGTCCGGAAAATCCGCTGGGGCGTCACGCCCTGCGACTGGGGCTGCCCGGTTATCTCATACACGGAACCAACAAGGCGTTCGGCGTAGGGATGCGCGTCTCCCATGGTTGCATCCGCATGCTGCCTGAGGACATAGAGTGGCTGTTCGAACGAATTCCCGTCGGCACCCCGGTGCGCATCGTCAATCAGCCTGTAAAGGTCGGTTGGGATGGCGACGTGCTTTACCTGGAGGTACACCCGCCGCTGGAGGAGGACCAGGTGAACCGGGAGCACCTGGCCGAGACGGTCTGGCGGCATATCGACCAGGCGGTAGGCAACCAGTTCATCGTGCTAGACAAGGTCGAGATCCAGGCAGAGATAAACCGTCCCAGCGGTGTACCGCGAGAAATATCAGGGACCCTGTTCTGAAATCAGGGCGGCCGCGGGGCCTACTTGTACATGGACTTCTTGAACATGCGGTCGAGTTTCTCGTTGGTCTCCTCGGCCTCGCTTTGCGCCTTTTCAGCTGCGGTCTTCGCGGCGGCTGCATCCTGCTTTGCGCTTGCTGCGTCCGCCGCGGCGCGTTCAGCCGTCGCATTCGCCTTTTGTACCTCGGACCGCAATGCGTCGAGATCGGAGGTGGTCGCGCATCCGGCGGTAGCTGCCAGTACCGCGAGCAGCAAGCCCGCTGTGGTTGGTTTGTGGAGGTTTGCCATCTGAATACTCCCTGGTCTGCTGTGGTTCCGCTGGCACCGCCGGCGGTTCGCCTATTGTCCGGGAGTTTGGGCTCCGAGTGCAAGCCCGAGATGGCGGCGGGATGCGTGGGTAAATCAGCGAATGCGTACCAGGGTGCCGACCGTAACCTGCCTGGCCAGGTCATCGATCTGCTCGTTGGTCAGGGCGATGCAACCGTTGGTCCAGTTGAATCGAGCATGGACCTGAGGGTTACCCCCGCCTATGCCATGCAGTCCCAGGTTGCCACCTAACGGGGTGTCCTGGGGCGGGCTCTGACCACGCTGCCAGGCCTGGAGAATACGCTCAAAATCTTCGCCACCGATTCGACCATCACCCAGGGCGCGCTCGGCGTCTTCCATCGATGGATAGTCCAGGGCCAGGAAGCGATGAAAGCGGTCGCTGCTCCGACTCTCCCGGATCCTGTAGTCACCCAGAGGTGTGCGTTCGTCCGCGACGTGTTTCACCTCTGTTGTACCGTTACTGCCGATCGAGATGTTCTCGAATACCGTCAACACCTCGTTGCCCCGCATGACGGACAGCCTATGTACCGGGGTGTCCACCAGCACCCAGAGCTCCGGCGGCTGCGCCTGCACGAGCCAGGCAAAGGATGAAAAAGCGGCCAACAGGCAGGTCGCCAGGATGCGAATCGATCTCGACATTAATTATTCATCACCAGTATTGCTGAGAGTTTGACCATGTAGATACTCCTGCAGGATTTCTTGGTATCAATCAACATGATTCGTATAGTACATGGCATCATAGTCGCGCAGCGACTAAGGTCTAAATGGAGCCTTAACGATGCCTGGAATAATTGACACAAAAATAATCAAATCTGTACGTTTAGCGACCTTCCTAACCTTGGGACTATATTTGGCTGGATGTAGTCAGCAGCCAGACTATGTCGGGGAAATTGACCATGCAACTGTGGTCAGAAATTCCCAGGCGTTAGTGCCCACGCCACCTTGGCCGGAGGGAGATGAACGGGGCATGGCGAACACGCTGGGAATCGGTACTTCGATGCGCTGCGCTTATCATCTAAACCAGCCCAACGCCACAATTTATGAGCTGTCGCACCTGCGTTCCAATGAAATACCCTCATCTCCCTGGGGTGCGTCGATGCAATATGAATACTCCCCCACAACGGGTGTGCCCAATTCCATCATTGTCCATCACACGGGTACAAAGGTAACCGGAGTTTCAGGCGCTCAGGGGACGCAGATGGATGCCTTCGGCCATTTCGGCTATCTGGATGAAATCTGGGATGGCGAGGGCAACTTTCCCGCAGACAAAGCGAAATATTACGGGGGTCATAGCCAGGCCCAAGTGAAACCGTCATCGGACTTACCCTTGCAGAAGTTGGGGATTGATAAGGCCCCGCCGATCATCACCAGTGCAGTACTACTTGATGCTAAAACCCATATCGGCAATGGCGAGCCAATGAAAGCGGGCCAACAAATCCACTCGAAAGACATCGAAGAGATGCTGGAAGCACAGGGGCTTGCGTGGCGAGGGCTACTGCCAGGCGATGTATTGTTTATCTATACGGGGTGGGGCGACCACTGGGACAAGGATTTTTATTATCAGGGTGGGCCCGGCTTATCGCTGGATGCCGCGAAATACCTGGAAAAGAAAATGATTGTTCTGGTTGCACTGGACAACCCATTTACAGATCCAGTCAATCTCGGGCAATTTGCCGGAAAAGCGAATCCGCCGCCCGGTACGCCTCCAGAAGTCGCTGGTGCGCCTGCTCATTACTATAACCTGACACAATCGGGGATTCACCAAATCCAGAATATGTCACTGGCGCGAATGGCTGCTGACAAGGTTTGGACGTCATGTACGATAATTCTGCCAATAAAAGTGGTAGGTGCGGCAGGCGCGCCGGTAAGTCCCGTGGCAGTGGGCGAACCAGATGTATAGACTCGATAATATCAATCGTGGGTTACCGCCTGACTGAAATTGGCTCCCGTGTCAGCAAGCCGTCGATTACCATCCCGTAGTCACAATATTCTCCGGTCCAGCGTGTGACGCAGGTCGTTGGATCCACTTTCGGCGCCAGGGTCTGGATAGTTTGGGAAAAAGTTTCCGCGGAATCGTTTTGAAACTGCGGAAAGAAACTGCTTTCAATTTTGTGGCCTGAGGGAAGGACTGGATTGGTCATGACAATTCATCCATGAAGCTATACATATATACAGTATTATGTGGTTCACGCCACCTCACCCGGCAAGTACTTGAGCCTGTAATTACAGTGTTTTTCAGCCGTGTTAGACTGTTGAACATTGAAAGGACGAATTGCCACGAAAACGATATGCAGGACATGATCCCGTTCGCCTCGGTGAGACCCATACAGAGCCTTGACCTGCTCTCCCAGCGTGAGATGGCCAGTCTGGTAGCGGTGGATCAGGAGGTGTACCAGCTGTTCCGCCGCTGCGCCCTGGCGGTGCTGAATACAGGCGGAGACAGCGACGATGCGCAGGAAATCTACACCCGTTACCAGGATTTCGAGCTGCGGGTAGTTCCCGAGTCCCGGGGCCTGAAACTGGAACTTTACAATGCCCCCACCCAGGCTTTCGTCGACGGCAAGATGATCCAGGGTATCAGGGGTCACCTGTTTGCGGCCCTGCGTGACGTGGTATTTATTCACCATAAACTGGTCGAGCAGCAACGTTTCGACCTGGACTCCGGAGCGGGCATTTCCGATGCGGTATTCCGCATCCTGCGCAATGCCGATATCGTAAGAAGTAACGTCCAGCCACACCTGGTTGTCTGCTGGGGAGGCCATTCCATCTCGCGCGTGGAATATGAATACACCAAGGAGGTAGGCTACCAACTCGGTCTCAGGGGGCTCGATATCGCCACCGGATGTGGCCCGGGGGCGATGAAAGGCCCCATGAAAGGGGCGGCCATCGGCCACGCCAAGCAATTTAATGAGAAACCCCGCTACGTGGGCATCTCTGAGCCTGGAATTATCGCCGCGGAATCACCCAATCCGCTGGTAAATGAACTGGTGATTCTTCCGGATATTGAAAAACGGCTTGAGGCTTTTGTGCGCCTGGCACACGGGATCATAATATTCCCGGGGGGTGTCGGTACCGCAGAGGAAATCCTCTACCTGCTGGGTGTCAAGATGCAGTCGGGTAACGAGGAAAGGCCACTACCTGTGATCATGGCGGCACCCGAAACCAGTGCTGATTATTTCAGACAAATAGATCGTTTTTTGCGCAATACACTGGGGGAGGAGGTGTCCTCGCACTACGAGATCCTCACGGGTGATCCGGCGGAAGTGGCCCGCACAATGAAAAAGCAGGTCAAGGCCGTGCGGCGCAACCGCATCAAGCACAGCGAGTCTTTCAGCTATAACTGGGGCCTGAGCATACCTGAGCAGTTCCAGTGGCCGTTTGAGCCCAGTCACGAAAATATGGCGGCCCTGGCGCTTCACCGGGATCAACCCCTGAGTAACCTGGCGGCGCAACTGCGCTGCGCCTTCTCAGGTATTGTGGCGGGAAACGTGAAGGATTTCGGCACTAGGGCGGTGGCGGCCAACGGGCCGTTCCAACTCAGCGGCGAACCCGACCTGGTGGCCAGCCTGGGCGAATTGCTCGCCGAATTTGTGGCCAGCGGCCGCATGAAACTGGATGCGAAAAACTATGTGCCCTGTTTTGAACTGGCTGGTTAATGCGTCAACTGGACAGCTCACCTGAGCTGGTCTATCTATTTGTTGGAGGCGTGGAAAATTCAACGCCTCGGGAGCCTATATCAGTGACCAGGCAAGCTCTCTTTTCGATAGTCCCGATACTTGTATTGTTATGCTCACCGGGAGCGTTTGCTTTCCGCAACTGTGCGGCCGAAAACAGCGATGCTTTTTCTGCTTCTACCCAGTATATCGTTGGTGAGATTGCTTTTGATCCCGATACGGGATGGGCAAGCGGGACGGAAACCACCTACAATCATTCCAACAGGGGTTTTGAAGGGCATACCGAATGCCATGTGACTTACGAACTTTCCGGGGTTTTCGAAGCCACCAGTGGCACTCTGGTTCTGGACGGGCACAGGACCAACCACAGTACTTCCTGCAGCACTGAGATGATCGGGGCGCTCTATCCAACGGAGAGATCATACGCCATCCAGATAGAGTTCATCGGGGATGGCAGCACCCGGGTGCTTTTCGCCGACAGTGGCGAGCTGCTGGCCCGCGGTGACTGGTCCAGCGGTTCAACTGCCTACAGGACGCGGGAAACCTGCGATATATTCTGAAACAGGCGCGCAAAATTTTTGGAAAATAAGGAAAAGGATTATGTCCGCAAAAAAGAACGCCACCGGCTCCGACCGCAAGTACTGGGGCGTCA
The DNA here is from genome assembly GCA_009937575.1 of Haliea sp. Lineage (GTDB taxonomy): Bacteria > Pseudomonadota > Gammaproteobacteria > Pseudomonadales > Halieaceae > JAACFI01. The sequence continues at coordinate 35,650 of JAACFI010000001.1, read as the reverse complement.
TCCCCGTTATGCCGGGTGAGCAACTGATAGGGACCGCGAAGCAGATGGAAGACCTGGGTTACACCGGGGCCTTCAGCTACCAGGTGTTCGGTCCGCCCTTTATCCCGCTAGCCGTGGCCGCGGCGGCTACCACGCGGATGCAGGTTGCCAGCGGCATAGCCATTGCCGGGGTTCGCAGCCCCTTCGAGACGGCCATGGCGGCAATGGATATGGACCGCATCAGCGGCGGTCGATTTATACTCGGTCTCGGGTCCAGTGCGCCGGCCTGGACACGGGACATTTTCGGTTCCGGTGATTTCAAGCCAATTGCCCAATTGCGCGATACCGTGGCTGCCGTGCGACATATAGTCGAGGGGGCGCACAAGGGGCTGGAGCCCTACGAGGGCACTTATTTCAAGGCGAGTTTCAAGGAATTGAAGCCCACCGACCCGCCGGTTCGCACCGACATCCCCATCTGGGTGGCCGCCCTGAGGGAAAAATTACTGAGAGCGGGGGTGGAGATCGGGAATGGCGTCATCGGTCATCCCATGTGGTCCACCGATTGGGCCGTGAATCAAATGGGGCCGGTGATCGACGACCAGCTGGAAAAATCAGGACGCCAGCGCAGCGATATCGAAGTCAACATCTGGCCCTGGATGGCCATCAACGAAGACCACAAGCAGGCTGTTGAAGATGCCCGCGGCACGGTCGCTTTCTATGCCAGCGTCGGCGCCTATGAACCCTTCTTTGAGGCCCACGGTTTCCTGCAGGAGGCCAAAGGGTGCCAGGGGGAAATAGAGCAGGGCGTCGATGTGGAGGCCCTGAAAAAGCATGTTCCCGATGAGATGGTGGAGACGTTCGCCGCCTGCGGGCCCATGGAGTTGGTGGCGGAGAAAATCGAGCCCTACTGGCAGATCGCCGACAGCATCTGTCCGACGCCTCCCATCTGGGGCCTGCCCGAGGACAGGGTGCAGGCTTACGCGGAGGCATTGGCCGGGTTCGTTCACGCGGCAAACAGCTGATCCCGGTCTTACCTTATGGCGAACAGGAAAATTCCGCCGCTGGACCTGATGTTCTACCTGACTGAGACCGCCCAGAGTCCCAAGCACGTGGGCGCCGTTCAGATCTTCAAGCTGCCGGCGAAGGCCCCGAAGTCCTACATGCGCGACCTGGTGCAGGCGCTGAAGGAGGCCCCGGTCGCCGCGCCCTTCAACCAGCGGCCACATTTTCCGCGGTTGGGTTACCCCGAGTGGCAGAAGGACCAGGGTCTCGACATCGACTACCACGTACGCCACTCTGCACTGCCGGCACCCGGCACTGACGAGCAGTTGCTTGAAGTCCTCTCACGCCTTCACTGCGGTCTGCTCAGCCGGGACCGGCCCGGCTGGATATGCCAGGTGATTGAGGGGCTGGAGGGGCGCCGATTCGCAATTTACAGCAAAATTCACCACGCCTATATCGACGGCATGTCCGGCGTGAAACGCATGTACGCCACACTGTCGACATCCCCCAGGCAGAAACACATCATACCCACCTGGTCTTATGTTGCGGACAAGGCCGGCGACACCTCCAGGAGCAGGAAGCCGCGCAGCGGTGCCGCCCCTCTGAAGTCCGCCATGGCCCAGGCCAGGGCAGTGTCGGAACTGTCGGAAGTCCTTGCCAGAAACGCGATGGCGTTCCTCGTTCCAAGGGAGAGGAAGGACCAGGGCATGTTCCACGCGCCGCGCACGCGGATGAATGACAGGGTGGAATACGATACCCGGGCAATCGCCACCTGCAGCCTGCCGCTCGATAAGGCGCGTGCTATCGCGTCAGAAGCAGGGGGAAAGGTCAACGATGTCGTGCTGGCAGTGATCGATGCGGCACTGCATGATTACCTGGAGGAACACGGGGAAAATACCGACGCGCCACTGGTAGCGCTGTGCCCGATGTCTGTCAGGGAAGCGAGTGACGACTCGGCCTCGACACAGGCGACGGCCCTTCATGTACGGCTGGGGGAGCCAGGAGCATCCCCCGCAGACCGGCTCAACCAGGTCATCGAGTCCTCCATGGCCACCAAGAAAGAGGCTCGCACACTGTCCCGTGAGGCGCTGGTGGACTTTGCACTGGTCATGGTCGGTGCACTGGAACTTGCTGACCACACGCCCCTGGGGCGCTTCCTGTCGCCTTCATACAATGTCCTGGTGTCGAATGTGCCCGGTCCTGCAGAGGATGTCCTGTACCTGAGGGGCTCCCGGCAGTTGGCGAGCTATCCGATCTCCGCATTCCTGCCCGGTAGCAATCTCAATATCACCGTACTGTCGCACGGTAACAAACTGGATTTCGGTCTCGTCGCCGATAAGCAGGCCTTACCGGACCTGCCGTTTGTAGCCCGAGCCATGGAGCATAATTTCGCGCTACTGCAGGAATCGGTTCTTTAATCTGGAGGCAATATGCCAGGCAATCTCTCCTTTGAGCAGTTGAAAAAACACGTCGACGAGGGCTCTATTGATACGGTGGTCGCCGCGCTTCCGGACATGCAGGGTCGCCTGATGGGCAAGCGCTTCCAGGCGCAATACTTTGTCTCCACTGCCTGGCAGGAAACCCACAGCTGTAACTACCTGCTGGCCACGGACATGGAAATGGAAACGGTGGAGGGCTACGCTTCCACCAGCTGGGCCGCCGGTTACGGCGACTACTCCATGATTCCCGACCTGGATACCCTGCGCTGGATTCCCTGGATGGAGGGGGCTGCCCTGGTGCTCTGCGATGTCATCGACCACAACGACCACGCACCGGTCGCCCATTCGCCCCGGGAGGTCCTGAAAAAGCAACTCGCTCGCCTGGATGGTATGGGCTTGACCAGCGCCGTGGCGACCGAACTCGAGTTTTTCGTATTCCGCGAGGATTTCGAAACCCTGCGCGATCAGGCCTACCGCGATATGACCACCATCAGCGCCTACAACGAGGATTACCACATCTTCCAGACCGCGAAGGAAGAGGGCTTGATGCGCCAGATTCGTAATGGCCTGCAGGGGGCGGGCATCGACGTGGAGAATACCAAAGGAGAGGCCAGCGCCGGGCAGGCAGAGATCAATGTCTGTTACAGCAACGCCCTGGAGATGGCAGATAACCACGTGGTGATGAAGAACGCGATCAAGGAGATCGCACTGCTTAACGGTCGCGCTGTGACCTTCATGGCCAAGTGGGACACCGATGCGGCGGGCTCTTCCAGCCACGTCCACCAGTCGCTGCGTAAAGCGGATGGCTCGCCGGTCTTTTTTGATCCCGCCGACCAGTTCGGCATGTCACAGACGATGAAGCACTACCTGGCAGGCCTGTTAACCTATGCCGACGACATCACCTTTTTCCTCGCGCCCTATGTGAATTCCTACAAGCGCTTTGCCGATGCGACCTTTGCGCCGACACGTGCAGTGTGGTCGATCGACAACCGCACCGCTGGCTATCGGATTGTCGGGCCGGGTACCGAATCGGTGCGGATCGAATGCCGGGTAGGGGGCTCGGACCTGAATCCCTACCTGGCGATCGCCTCGCAGCTGGCGGCGGGAATCCGCGGTATCGAGGATAAACTGGAGCTGGAGGAAGTATTCACCGGCAACGCCTATCAGGCGGATGACGTCAGGGACATACCCGGCAACCTGCGGGCGGCAACACAGGCGCTGCGCGATTCCTCCATGCTACGCGACGCCATGGGGGAGGGTGTGATCGACCACTATGTGCGCTGCGCGGAGTGGGAACAGGAGGACTTCGACCGGAAGGTGACGGATTACGAGCGAAACCGCTGCTTCGAGAGGGCCTGACCTGGTGATTGCAAACTGGTCCTATCCCACCGCCATCCGTTTTGGTGCGGGGCGTATAGCGGAACTGCCTGAAGCCTGCGTCATCGCAGGGATTGGCAAGCCACTGCTGGTTACGGACCGGGGACTGGCCGACCTGCCCGTGACGCAGACGACGCTGGACGTACTGGAGGCTGCAGGCCTTGGAAGGGCGCTTTTTTCCGAGGTTGATCCCAACCCGAACGAGAATAATCTGGCACGAGGGCTCGAGGCCTATCTCAGTGGCGGCCACGATGGGGTTGTTGCACTCGGCGGAGGATCGGGTCTCGACCTGGGTAAGCTGATTGCCTTTATGTCAGGGCAATCCCGGCCCGTGTGGGATTTCGAGGACGTGGATGACTGGTGGAGTCGCGCAGAGGAGGAGGGCATCGCACCGATCGTCGCCGTACCTACGACGGCCGGAACCGGATCGGAAGTAGGGCGGGCGGGTGTGTTGTGCAATTCGCGGAGCCGCGAAAAGAAAATCATTTTCCACCCGAAAATTCTGCCCGCCCAGGTAATCTGCGATCCAGAGCTCACAGTGGGTCTGCCACCGGCAATCACCGCCGGTACCGGGCTGGACGCATTCGCACACTGCCTGGAGGCCTATTGCGCGCCTAACTATCACCCTTTGAGTCAGGGTATTGCAGTGGAGGGCATGCGCCTGGTGAAAGAGTATCTGCCGGTCGCCTATGAGCAGGCGGACAACATCGAGGCCCGGGGGCATATGATGTCTGCCGCGCTGATGGGTGCCACGGCCTTCCAGAAGGGGCTGGGGGCCATTCACGCCCTGTCACACCCCATCGGCGCCATCTATAACACCCACCATGGCACCACCAATGCGGTAGTCATGCCCAGGGTGCTGGAATTCAACCGACCGGCGATCGAGCAGGACATTGAACGGCTTGCCGCGTACCTGGGAATAGCGGGGGGCTTTGCCGGTTTTCTGCAGTTTGTGGTCAATTTGAATGGCTCCCTGGGGATACCAGGGAACCTGACGGAGTTGGGCGTGGAAAGCCCCGACCTGGATGACCTGGTGAGAGCCGCGCTGGCGGATCCCAGCGCGGCGGGGAACCCGGTTCCCATGACCAGGGACAACACCCTGGCGTTACTTGAGGCCTGTCTCTAGGTTGTCCAGGGTGTGCTGACTGGCCGGGACCTTGGTGGAAAAACCCAGACCGATCGGGGTCGGCATGATCAGCCGCAGGCGATCGGCAGGCAGTAACGCGGCCACTGCCTTGGGGGGGTTACCAGTTCACCGTCCCGCGCGAGGACAATACTTTCTTTACTGGCATTGCTCACTTTTTCCGATGACACGGCAGGGTAGTTCACCCCTTGTGGACAACTGTGTGTCCAGATCCTCTATTTAACATAATATATATTATGCGCATATGTGGATAAATATGCGGATTAGCAGGTGTCAGCTCAAATACTGCTAATAAAGCGTTTAAGCGCGTCACTGGGCCGTTTTACTGTATTGAGGACATCACGTAGGTCAGGACACGACCGCCCTGTTTAGTGCTTGAGGACGTAGATTGGGCTTCTACACCTGGCAACGCGTTAAAACTGTTTTGGGGGGCTAATAGCGTTCATTTGCCTCAAGGACTTCTCTAGCGCCCAGGGTTATGCCCACGTACAGCGCGACGACGCTTCCAGGATGCGCTCCTACGCGCATAAAATGAGTTTCGCAGGACCTTTACCTTGCTCCAGGCCACATACGGCGCTCTGAGTAGCAAACTTCGTACATCTGGAAACGGATTAAGCGCATTGACAGCCATAGATCCAGGTATGAGTCTTTAGATTCAATGAGAAGCGGTACTACAGACCGGGCGTACAGCAGGCGATGACAAGCCCAAGCCCCATGGATATGGGCTATCCACCTGTTACGCCGTGCAAAAGGACAAAAAAGAGCATTTACCGGTTAGGAAGCTGTTTCGCAAATATTTGCATATGGGGCCTTACTGCCCTTTTTACGCCATTGCGCAGAAAATAAATATATTATGTTAACTAGCGGCTGATATTGCAGAGGGACTTTAGATGCAACCTAGATCAATTATCGCACTGATTATCATCGGACTCAGTTCTACGTTATCTGCCGAGGAAGATCATCAGCTCTTATTCGGCGACACCCACCTGCATACCTCCTACTCACTGGACGCCTACCTCAACGGCAACCAGACCGCGGATCCCGACACTGCCTATCGCTGGGCTCGTGGACTGCCGGTAATACACCCCTACCACCGGGCCCGTGTACAGATCGGTACCCCACTCGACTTCCTGGTAGTGTCTGACCACGCGGAACTAATGGGTGTGCTGCGTGCGGCCCACCGGGGCACCGACGAGTTGGAGGACATGGGTTGGTGGGAAAACCTGAAGCGCTGGGTAATGCTCAAGGGTATGATCTGGGCCGTAGAGGATGGCACCGGCGGTGAAGTCCTTAACTCGTTCCTTCCGGGGAAAACCGACCTCGGCGGACGCGATCCCGTGGCCCATGCTTCCCTGGCGGGTTCAAGGCCCAACCCCTTTGGCGATACCACAGCGGTGGAAACCACCGCCTGGCATGAAATCATAGCCGCCGCCGAACGCCACAATGCGCCGGGGGAATTCACTTCCTTTATGGGCTGGGAATGGAGCTCCATTCCCGCGGGGGCCAATTTACATCGCATCGTGTTCACACCGGACGGGGGCGAGATCGCCCGACGTTTCCTGCCCTATGGTTCGGACCAGAGCGAATATCCCGAGGACCTTTGGGCCTGGTTGGAGGACACAGAGGAGCGCACCGGCGCGCGCTTTATCGCCATGCCCCACAACTCCAACGTCTCCAAGGGCTTTATGTATGACCGCAAGACCCTGAAGCAAAAACCGATTACCCGGGAATACGCCGAGCGACGCCTGCGCTGGGAACCTGTTTCAGAAATCACCCAGATCAAGGGCGATTCCGAAACCCACCCCGCACTGTCTCCCCAGGATGAATTCGCCGATTTCGAGACCTTCGCCCACAACCTGCAGGGCGAATACGAGGAGTACCGGGCCAGTGCCGCGGACTATATGCGCCCGGCACTGAAAACCGGGCTGGTACTCGAACAGGATACCGGCGTAAATCCCTACCGGTTCGGGGTGATCGGCTCCACCGATTCCCACACGGGCCTGGCCTCCTACGAGGAGAATAATTTCTGGGGAAAATTCGCCCGGGACTCCATCCCGGAGAAAAAGCGGGTTGACGATCTACTGGGCGGTTCCGGCAGCAATGGCTGGAGTATGTCTGCATCCGGCCTGGCCGCGGCATGGGCGGCCGACAATACGCGGGATGCTATCTTCGATGCTTTCCAGCGAAGGGAAGTCTACGCAACCAGCGGTACGCGCATAAAAGTGCGCCTGTTCGCGGGCTGGAAGTTTAACGAGGAAGACCTGCAGTCAGGCCAGTTCGCAGAGCTTGGCTACGCCGGCGGTGTGCCCATGGGGGGCGTTTTGCAGCGGAACGCCAGCGATAACGGGTCGGTGCCGATGTTGATGATTCGCGCCGAAAAAGACCCCGCCAACGCCAACCTCGACCGCATCCAGGTGATCAAGGGATGGCTGGACGCGTCTGGAGCGGAAAAGGAGCGAATTTACGATGTGGCCTGGTCGGGAGAGCGTGTTCCGGGGCCGGATGGCGCGTTGCCCGCAATTGGCAACACGGTAAACCTCCAGGACGGCAGTTACAGCAACACCATCGGGACGCCAGAACTGTCCGCCCTGTGGAGCGATCCCGATTTCAATCCCGGGCAAAGCGCCTTCTACTACGTGAGGGTTTTACAGATCCCCACGCCCAGGCACTCACTGCTGGACGGCATCGCCCTGCAGACCGACGTTCCCCGGGAAGGACCGGCGACAATCCAGGAACGGGCCTATACTTCACCGGTCTGGTACGTCCCGTGACGCGGGACGATGGCAGAACCCAGGAGAAACAACGATGATGTCTGTACTGGTAACTGGCGCGAACAAGGGTATTGGCCTGGCTGTCGTCGAGGCAATCTTGCGAGAACAAGCCCAGTACAGGGTGATACTGGGCTCGAGAGACAGCCAGCGCGGCGAGTCTGCCTGGGAGTCGCTATTGGCACTGGACCAAGGCTGGTCAGATCGCCTGGAAGTGCTCGAACTCGACGTGGCAAGCGACCAGTCCGTTACGGAGGCAAAAGCAATCATCGCCGCAGGCAGCGGTGATAACTCCCCTGCCCTCTACGGCCTGGTCAACAATGCCGGCCGGGGAACCGGTAGCACCGCTGAAGTTCTCAATGTCAACGTCTATGGTATTCGTCGCATGTGCGAGGCTTTCGCCCCCGTAATGGAACCGGGTGGTCGTATTGTGAACGTCACCTCGGCTTCCGGCCCCAACTTTGTGGCCAGGTGCGATGCACAAGGACAGGATTTTTTCCGGGACGCTGATATGACCTGGGATCGGCTCGAGCAATTCATGCGGGAGTGTGGGGACAGCGATTCCCCCTATGGTCTGTCTAAAGCCTGCGCTAACAGTTACACCATGTACCTGGCGAAGTGCTACCCTCAATTGGTCGTCAATGCCTGTACCCCAGGCTTCATCGACACCGACCTCGGCAGTGACTTCCTGGGCGGGAGAACACCGGCGGAAGCCGGGATGAAAACACCCGCAGACGGCGCCCGGGTAATCATGTCGCTGTTGTTCGATCAACCCAAAGGCTCGGGCCATTACTACGGCAGTGACGCGCTGCGCAGCCCACTGGATCACTATCGGGCGCCCGGCTCACCCGAGTACACAGACGCTTGACGAGGATCTCCAACATGACCAATGGCCTGCAGTTACAATCCACCCTGGACGAAAGCGGCACCCTGAAACTGGCCCTTACCGAGGTGGAGGTACCCGACCCCGCTGAAAACGAGGTCCTCGTGCGCGTCGAAGCAGCGCCGATCAATCCGTCCGACCTGGGGGTATTGTTCGGTCCGGCAGACGTGGGTTCTGCCAGCACGGCCGGAAGTGGTATCGAATCGGTACTCACCGCACCCGTACCGCCCCAGCACCTGCCCCGCTTCAAGGGCCGACTGGGTCAGGCTTTGCCAGTGGGCAACGAGGGTGCAGGCGTTGTCGTGGCAGCCGGGAACAGCCCCGAGGCCCAGGCACTCATGGGCAAGACCGTCGGCGTTGCCGGAGGTGGCATGTATGCCCAGTACCGTGCGGCGCCGGCCATGATGTGCCTGCCGGTAGCGGATGGCACCCCGGCCCGGGATGCGGCCTCCTGTTTCGTCAACCCGATGACTGCCCTGGGCATGGTGGAGACCATGCACATGGAGGGGCATAGCGCCCTGGTGCACACCGCGGCGGCCTCCAACCTGGGGCAGATGCTGAACAAGATCTGCATTGCCGACGGCGTGCAGCTGGTCAATATCGTGCGCAAACCGGAGCAGGCGGAGATCCTCCGGGAACTGGGGGCGAAATACGTTTGCAACAGTAGCGATGACAGCTTTATCTCGGACCTCACCGACGCGATTCACGAGACCGGTGCCACCCTGGCCTTCGATGCCACCGGCGGTGGTAAACTCGCCAGCCAGATCCTTGAGGCGATGGAACAGGCGCAGCTTCGCACCCCTACCGACTACAGCATCTATGGCAGTACGGTACACAAACAGGTGTATATCTACGGCAGCCTGGATCTGACTCCCACCACCCTCAATCGGGCCTACGGCGCGGCCTGGGGCCTCGGCGGCTGGTTGCTGCCCCTGTTCCTGGCCAAGGTGGGCATGGAAAAAATGATAGAGATGCGCACCCGGGTGGCCAGCGAATTGAGCACCACCTTTGCCAGCCATTACACCCGGGAACTGTCCTTTGCCGAGATGCTTTCGGCGGACGTGGCCAGGCAGTACAACGCCAAGGTTACCGGCGAGAAATACCTGCTCTGTCCACAGAGGGATCTCTGATCAGTTCTGGGTCACCGGCTGCACTTCTCCAGCGAGCGTAGAAACCGCCGTATTCAGCCGGGCCATGCCGCCGTCTACCACGAGATTAGTGCCGTTGATGTAACTGGCTTCGTCAGAGGCGAGGAACAGGACCGCACTTGCAATATCCTCAGGCTTACCCATGCGCCGGGCGGGTACCACTGCCTCGGCAACGCCGGCTATCTGCGCCGTAGCCTCTTCACCGTAGGCGTCCAGCAGGATGGCGGTCTCGATGAAGCCGGGCATAATGGTGTTGTGACGCACACCCGGCACCTGTACCACGCAGTCCTCGGTGAACTTGTGAATAGCGGCCTTGGCCAGTCCGTAGGGACAATAACCCTGGGGGCTGATGAGCGCCGAGGCCGAGGATATATTCACCACCGAGCCATTACCGCTCTCCCGCAGCAGGGCTGCCAGGTGCTTGACGTAAAACACGGGGCCTTTCAACAGCACCGCCATCTGCGCATCGTACTCGCCTTCATCCACCTGCTCGGGGTTGTTCATATGAGCGAATCCCGCATTATTGACGAGCACGTCCAGACGCCCGTACTCATCGGCAATCCAGCCGGCCAGTTCGGCGATCGCTTCACAGTTTCCGGCGTCGCTGACACGGCAGACCAACTCGCCCTCCCCCTCAGCTGAGATGGCCTCCAGGCGCTCCACGTGAAGGTCGGTGGCAATCACAGTGGCGCCCTCCGCCAGGAAGGCTCGGGCCGCGGCCAGCCCGATGCCGGAACCTGCGCCGGTGACGAGGACTGTCTTATCGGAAAAACGCATGAACAATCTCCTGTTTCGCTGGATATATCTCAATACTATACGCGCTTAAGTAATCCGCCGGTTGTCACAGCGTGCACTTGGCTTGTCTTCGTGAACAGATCTGGTCCGTCCCTGTCGTTGACAGCCGTGGCATTCAGCAACAAACTGGCCCCCGTTTAAACCAACAACAACACAGCCAAGGAGACAGCAGTGCTGGTACAACACTTCCTCGAGTACTACGCTCGCAACACCCCCGACCTCCCCTGCCTCACCCAGCATGGGAAAACCACCAGTTTCGGTGAGGTGAATGCACTGGCCAACCGCGTGGCGAACGGGCTACTCACTTTGGGGGTTGAAAAGGGCCAGCGCGTGGCTATTCTCGGGGAAAACAGCCTGCAGCACCTGTTACTGTTCATGGGTGCCGGGAAAATAGGCGCTGTTACCGTATCCCTCAATTACCGCCTGACTCCGGCGGAACTGGGTTTTATTATCCGGGATTCGGAAACTCGCGCGCTGCTGGCCCTGGAGGGCATGCAGGACAGCATGGCGGGACTGGATGAACTGCTGCCCCCCGAGACGGTCATTCTGACACAGGGCAATGGCACTGGATTGAACTGGGAAGACTGGCTTGCGGACCAGGCCGATACGCCGCCCGGGATCACCGTGGACCCCCAGGACGCGTTTCTCCAGCTCTATACCAGCGGCACGACGGGCAATCCCAAGGGCGTGGTCAGCAGCCATTTCAACTTTATTTCCCTGAACACAATGAACAACATCGCCAGCCCAAGTCGTGCCAACGCGGGGATGGCGGGGATTATCTGCGCGCCCCTGTTTCATATCGGCGGCGCCGGGTCAGTGGTTTTCGGTATCTTTAGTGGCATGGAAACCCTGCTGCACCGTGCCTTTGACCCCGTTCAGGTAGTCGAGGACATAGAAAATCACCAGGTGTGCAATGTGTTCATGGTGCCTGCCATGATCATGGCCATCCTGCAGTTGCCCGACATCGAACAGCGGGATTTCAGCAAGCTGTCGCAGATTTTCTACGGTGCCTCGCCCATTTCAGAAACAGTCTTGCGTAGGGCGGTGGAAGTCTTTGAGTGCGATTTCATCCAGATGTATGGCATGACTGAAACCACCGGTACTGTGGTCAATCTTACCGCAGACGATCATCGCCGGGCGCTGGCGGGCAAGCCGGAACTGCTGCGCTCCTGTGGCCGGCCCTCGGTTGGGGCCGAGGTCAGGGTGGTCGATCCCGAGGGCAACGAGCTGCCTAGGGGTGAAATCGGGGAAATCTGGCTCAGGGCCGATACCAATATGCAGTGCTACTACAACCTGCCTGACGCCACCGCTGCCAACCTGACCGACGGCTGGGTGCACACCGGTGATGCCGGCTACATGGATGAGGAGGGCTACCTCTATCTCAAGGATCGCATGAAGGACATGGTGGTCAGCGGTGGGGAGAATATCTACCCGGTGGAGGTCGAGAATGCCCTGGCCCGGCACGAGTCTGTTGCCGACGTCGCTGTCATCGGCGTGCCAGACGATAAATTTGGCGAGGCGCTGCTGGCGTTCGTAGTACTCAAGCCGGGTGCGTCGTTACACACCGAAGAGATGGTGGATTTCTGCCGGGACAAGATCGCCGGGTACAAGATTCCCAGGCAGTTAGAAATCGTGGACGAGTTGCCGCGCAACCCCTCCGGTAAGATCCTCAAGAAAATCCTACGCGAGCCATACTGGAGTGGCACACAACGCGGTATCGGCTGATTACAGGTCATCTGCTCCTGTTACAACATAACTCTGCTGGCGATATCATCGACAGCCGTTAGTGGCGGTACCGAAGTGAAGTCCGGATCGGCATAGCCTGGATTCGGGTAGGTATAAAATCCTTCCCCGTTCTCCTGGCCGAAAAGCCCGCGATCGATAAACCGTGATTTCAGGAATTCGGCGTTTTTCACCATTTGGTGATCATTTCGGGCTTTTCCCCAATGATCGAAAAGTTCATATTGTGTTCTCATGCCGATCATGTCCACAATGCCGAGCGGGCCCATGGTGCAGCCCCGATTAGCAATCATGTAGGTTCTGTCTACGTCTTCAGCGGTAGACACGCCGTTTTCTACCAGGCTTACTGCCGCGTTGATCATGGCCTGCAACCAGACATTGAGCACATACCCATTCTGTTCCTTCTGGATGGCAATCGGGACCTGGCCGATTTCGATACCAAAAGAGGCCACGGCCCTGAGCGTTTCCTCCATCGTTCCCTGGTGGGCCATTATTTCAACCAGGTTGAGAGCCCAGATCTTATTGGCAAAGTGCAAGGAACAGAATTTCTCCGGACGGCCTGTCGATTCCGCAAAGTCGCGAGGCATAAACGTGGAGCTATTGGTAACGATCAAGGTCTTCTCGGGGAGCAATTCCGCCATTTTTTCATAGTAGAGCGTTTTAATCTTTGGCACTTCAGGCAAGGACTCGATCACCAGGTCCGCTTCGCCGACAGCCTGTTTCAAATCGCTGACATAACCGATCCGGGATTGCGTGGCGGTAATATCTTCGGCACTTGCTCCCAAATCTTCAGCGTAGGCCTGAGCCAACTTGTGGTGCGCTGACCGAACCTTGTCGAGTGATTCCTCTCTCCGATTGAATGCGACCACGTCTTTTCCCATGTAAGCGCTGTGCCACGCTATCTGTCCACCGAGCACACCAGTACCCAGTACGGCCACTTTGTCAATTCCAGATTCTGTCATCGTATCATCTCCAATAAAATGTATTGTCTGCGGCTAGACCATGCAGCTGTCGTGCGCCAATTTACAGGACGTTTTCATTGCGCCAGTGCTGAAGCAGTATCAGCAAAAAGTCCTGAAAAGTCGGTAGCCTCGCGCGCGGTTTGCCCACCATGCTTCAGGATCGATAGTTGCCTCATGGCTTTTATGTTATCGATCATTTGGCTGAACTCGTTACATGCCGCGCGCCCGTGCGCCGAGCCATTGATGGCATTTAGATCCAGGTGGGCCAGAAAAAACTTTTCGTTGGATGATCTAAAAACAACCACCTTGGTCTCGCTATCGCCTTTCAATGAAAGAACGAATGCGTTGATTTCATCGATCAACTGGGTCGTCAGAACATTGGCAGGCGGATTTCCAATGGCAACACTCGCTATGCCTTTGTGTCTTGTGATAGTTAGCGTATTCATGATATTCACCTTCTTTTACCGAATGCCACCTCTGGCCAAACCTTTGGGAGTAAAATACTTGTCTCCCGCTTTAACACCGTTTTTATACTTGCCCGGGATAGGTTTCCCATTGAGATTATAGATACCCTGGACAACGTCGTAGGCGCCATACGGCATGGAGTAGTAGGTCCTTATATCATATAGATTGGTACCGTAAGCGTACTGCACGCGCCATAAGTTGCCCTTGCTGTCATAGTTGTCTCCCGCCAGTGCATTCCAGGTGTCTTCGTCTATGTAGTAGCGTCGCTTGCTGTACAGGTGACGACTGCCTTCTTTCAGCACACCTTCTATGATCCATACGCGGTGTTTTTCCCATCGAATGTAATCCGGATCAATGAACTTTTTACCCAGCAAGTCCTCGATATTTTTCTGAAAATTGAAGTCGTATGCATTGTATGGAATGTACATCTCCTTCTTGCCTATTAACTTCCAGTCAAAACGCTCTGGTGATCCATTGTAGATAAATGCATCGTCATAAGTAGAGGTGCCTGCCACCTCTGGATTTGGAGTATCAAATGATACCGCTGGAGCCAACCGAACCCGCCGTTGTCCCACGAGGTACTGCCAGGCTCTGCGACCCCGGCCTTTTGTGTAATCGGCACCGGGTTCGTGTACCAGGAGTATTTCACCGGCGCGCCGTGCAGGCGCCTTGTAATTGATACGCAGCTTCAGCCAGGACGTTTCGCCGACCGGCTGATCACGTCTCTCTTCATTGTAAGCAGGGAAAACATTCGTCATGTGACCCGTGGTAGAAAGAACCGGCTTGCCATTGCTACTGACATAGTAAACATCGTAGTCATAGGAATGATCTGGATGATGCCGGATCATATGGTTCCACAACACCTCGAGGCCACTCTGTGGAATGGGAAAAGGCACTCCCGGTAAATTGCCTTCGATTCTTTGGCCATCTGTCATGAGAATAGATACAGTGGCATTAATTGCGGTATTGGTGACGATCCAATCGGGCGGCACGTAGTCGCGCTTGGTGGGGTAGACATCCATCCTGAAGCCATCTGCCCCAAGTTTTTCAAATACAGCCTTGGTACCCTCGGTAAGATTTTCGGCGTACTTCTGCCAGTTGCTTCCGTCTATAACGAATAAAGGCTTCTCGTCGGCGTAGGGGTTGGTGTAGTTGTCTGAGCCCGGTAAAAAGTCCGGGGGAATCGGCGGGCCTGCGGGATCCCAGGCAGGGATACTGCCATCGGCATTGCCGGCCATCTCAGCACCCAGGGGCGTAAGTTCGCGACCCAGTCGTGAAGCCTCCTGTGGTGAGACGGCCGCAAATGCGCCGCTCTTTACCAGCAGCGTACTAAAACCAATCACCGCAATTTGTCTTTTGCTTAACATTATTTTCTCCTCAAACAGGACCACCAGGTCAATTCATCGTGAGCCATCACTATAGGCCGGACATGTAACCGAACAAATGCGGAGGTATGACTATGATTTGCGAGATCACGACAATAGCAAGCAACATCAGGCAGACATGTTATGCATGACCTCGTTTCGTAAAACGAGACAGGGTTTGGCGAGCTTGCATAGGCACGGTGGGTAGCTAGAATTAGCTTGTCGCCTGAATCGCTTCAGGCATGCACTGGGCTTTGCTCTACTGGCCAGTGCAAATCTGCGGGATTTCTATGAACGGATCTGCAATTATTACAAAATTGTCTCTCAAGTTGCGGAATTTAGTCATTATGATACCGACGAAGAGTCTATACTGATCGCAGACAACATCAGCCCAGCCGTTTGCCATGAAACGCGGGACGCCTGGATTGCTATTATGTTGCGATTTATCCGCTTCGTTTATCCGCAAGATATCAATCCATCGTGGGTCGAGTTAGCTCGACCAATACCTGAAGAAGGTGATGGGCCGTACATCGAATACTTCAAATGTCCGGTTCGATTTGAATGTGATCAGATCAAGATAGCGATGAGAAGCAGTGTAATGGATATCCCACTGCCAGGCGCCAGTCCCGAGCTTTTCGTCGTTGGTATGGAGTCTCTCCGCGAGAATACAGGGAAGCCAGAGACATTTACCCGGAATAGATTCAAGTCACTTCTTCGAGGCATGATCTTCTCCCATGGACAACAGTCAATCGAAAAGCCTTATGCGTATAGAGAGTGACCACGGAGCGCCCGAGTCGATGCGACACCTGCTCTACGGTCTGCATCCCTTAATCAGTTGGTTGGATAGGCAGGGTATCGACTATCAACCTTTCCTGAATACGGCCGGGATTCCACTTGATGCCCTTTCACAGCCGGAATACACCATCACCCCCGGACAGGAAATCAGCTTTATCCAGAATGTTTACCTGAGCCAGCCACACATAGAACTCGGGCTTATCATGGGTCCCCGCTATCACCTTTCAAGCTATGGCATGCTGGGGCTGGCCGCCATGACCAGCAGTAACCTGTTCCATTGTTTTCAGGTGGTGTTCGACAATATTTTGCTGACCTGGACTTATTTCAAAGTCAGTCTCTACACGGAAAATGGATCAGCCTATTTACAAATGGATCCAATCCGCGACCTGGGGGAGTCCATACGATTTATGATCGAGCGCGATCTCAGCGCAGCCAGGTTTATTGCCAACGAGGCGCTGGACACGGAATTGCCCCTTTTGCGTGCAGAGTTTAAACACCCCGAGACCAGCTACCAAAAGAAGTACGAGGAAATTTTTCAGTGCCCAGTTGTCTTCAATGCAAGGTACAACCGCTTTAGTTTTGAGAGATTCTGGCTGGAAGAGCCACTCGCAAGATCTGAACCGGAAACCTCAAGAATTTTTGCCGCCCAGTGCGAGGAGATTACCGCTTCACTTACAAAGAAATACAGCTTTACAGAACATCTCCGCTATTTACTGCTCAACAGTACGCAGGAGTCGCCTTCACTGGAGCTTATTGCCAAAAAAATCAATACCACACCACGTACGATCCAGCGCAAGCTGGTTGCGGAGCAAACCAGCTTCCAGGAATTGCTTGACGATGTCCGTATGAATATTTCTACAGAGTATTTACTGACTACTAAACTGTCGATCGAGGATGTTGCAGAACGCGTAGGGTACAATGATGCCGCTGCGTTCAGCAACGCCTTTAAGCGCTGGACTGGAATTTCACCATCTGCCTACCGGAATAAGGACAAATAACTGACTTATATGTCGTCCAGGCCGCGTTGTAATTTATCCGTAGTCCTGCAAAAACGTTCCTAGAGTTTCCGCCACCAGGCCCGGTTCCTGCAGGTGCAGCCAGTGCCCCAGGTCGGGCCGGTGATCTGCACCCACGCCATAACGTTCGGCGAACTCCTTTCCGATGTAGGGATCCTGGTCACCCCACAATACGTACACCGGAATATCCGCCAGCGCCTCTGACAGGCGCTGCTCCCAGGGATCGAAAACTTCTGCCGGACGGGAATAGGCGCGGTAGGTACGCAGCAGGGTGCGACGCATGGTGCGGTGCATACGGCTGTAGCCTTCGTCCACCAGTTCCGGGGGAACCCCCGGCGCATAGGCGCGCATTTCGCGCCGCATCATGTAGCGATTGAAAATCAACATGGACATTTCCCCCATCACCGGGCGCTGCCAGATACGCGCCCAGCTGTGCCAGGGATAGTCGCGCTGGAACAGGGTGTTCAGGATAAATACGGACTTCACCCGCTGCGCTTGCGAGGCCACCCAGGGCAGCAGCCATGGGCCGCCAAAATCGTGCACCACCACGTGCACGGGTTCCGAGACCGTTGCCGCATCGAGGAATTTGTCCCAGAAGTCGGCCATCAGGTCGGGACCGAAATCGACTTCCGCGGGAAACGGCTGGGAGTCGCCGAAACCCGGGAAATCCGGGGCGAGGATTCGCAAACCCTTTCCCAGCTTTCCCAGCATGGGTTCCCAACTGTGCCGTGTATCTGGATTACCGTGCATCAGCAGTAGCGGCGCTCCCTCGCCCCTGTCGGTATAGACAACTTTTACACCGTCTACACTGACCTCCCTGTCAGCCATCTCCGGGCTCAATCCTGTTCGTCACGCCCCGAGGAACGCCGCTCCGGTCGGCCGTCGTGCTGTTCCACAAGATCAGTGATTTCCTGCCGATAGCGATCGTACTCCGGCGTGCCCGGCGGTGCGTAATTCCAGTTCTTGTACAGGCTTGTCAGGTTGGTAAAGAAATCCCGTGCGTGGTCCCTGTCGGTAAAAGCGTAGCTGTTACCGATAATGCCCTGCAACATTTTGAAGCTCTCAGCCTGCCGTTCCAGGGACATCGAAGCATCCACGTCATCGAAGGCATCCTGTTGCAGGTAAACCATATCCAGCAACACCGACTTCTGCCACTTGATATAGTCCTCCAGGGAAATCCCCTCCTCCCCCGTCACCTGCATCATGCGATAAATGCCATCGCCGTCCACCAGCAGTTGCTGCAGTTCCTTGACACTGTCGACCCAGGTCTCGCCCAGGTTTTCGCCGAACCATTCCTTGAGCTGGTCCAGGTAACGGGACCAGGAAATCAGCGGGTCGATAGCGGGATAGAAACGGCGATAGGCGCGCTCCGACGACAGGCCCAGGAAGGTCTTTACCGTCGACAGGGTCGCCTGGGTGACCGGTTCCTCGAAGTTACCCCCCGCGGGTGAGACCGTGCCTATCAGGGTCACGCTACCCTCCTCCCCGTCCGGCGTGCGCAGGAGGCCCGCCCGCTCGTAGACATTGCGAATGGAGGAGTCCAGGTAGGCGGGGAAGGCCTCCTCGCCCGGGATTTCCTCCATACGCCCTGATGTTTCGCGCATGGCCTGCGCCCAGCGCGAGGTGGAGTCGGCGATACACAGTACGTGGTAACCCATCTGGCGGTAATACTCCGCCATGGTCAGGCCGGTATAGATCGAGGACTCACGCGCCGCCACCGGCATGGACGAGGTATTACAAACGATGATCGTGCGATCCATCAGTGAGCCCCCGGTGCGTGGATCATCCGTCTCCGGGTACTCCTTGATAGTCTCCACCACTTCCCCGGCGCGCTCGCCGCAGGCGATGATAATGACGATATCGATGGTGGAGTGCCGGGCGATACAGCTTTGCAGTACGGTCTTGCCAGCCCCGAAAGGACCGGGAATACAGCCGGTGCCACCCCTGGCGATGGGCAGGAAGGTGTCGATGATGCGCTGGGTGGTGATAATCGGTTCCGTCGGGTACAGCCGTTCGGCAATACGCCGCTGGAACATGCCCCGGGGGATGGGCTCACGTACAGCCCAGCGCTGTGTCAAGGTCAGCTCCCGCTCGCTGCCATCCGGACGCTGGATACGCGCCACCGGTTCGTCGATGGTAAAGTGCCCACCGTGGATCCAGCTGAGCTGTACTGCTTCGGGTTCGTCAAAGGGCACCATGATGCGGTGCTGGAGCGGCCCCTCGGAAACGCTGCCCAGAGACTGCCCGGCCACCAGTGTAGTACCGACATTGACCGAGGGCTCGAATTTCCACTTCTTCGCCTGGTCCAGCGCGCTGACTTCCACGCCCCGGGGCAGGAAAAAGCCGTGGCTGTCCGCCAGGACGGACAGCGGCATCTGCAAGCCGTCAAACACCTGGCCCAGCATTCCCGGGCCCAGGCTCACCGACAGCATTTCACCGGACAGTTCCACCGGATCTCCCACCTTGACCCCGTCGGTTTCCTCGAAAACCTGCAGGTCGGCGACATCTCCCTGTACGCGCAGGACCTCGGCCTTCAGGCGCTCCTCGCCGAGCAGGATGTAGGCCACCTCGTTTTTCATGATCGCCACCTGGCTGACGTCTATAGTCACCAGGCTCTCCTGCACGCCCACCACGGGGGCGCGAGGTAGGCCGGAATCAGGCGAAGAGTGGTTGTTGGTCACGTGTAACCTCCGCTACCAGTTCTTTAAACCGCAGGCTGCCCTGCTCTGCGTCGTAACTCATCCAGCGCTGCAGGATGTCCCAGCGGAACACGAAGCCGATCACCGGCTCGAAGCCGAAGGAGCTGCGCTCGGCAATCCTGCCCAGGCGCGTCCACACGGCATCCATCAGCAGGCGCTCCAGCTCCAGGGCGGAACCGCCGGACAGCAGTTTCCCCGCGTCCTCGAGCCAGGGCAACAGGTGCCCGAGGCCCAGGTCGTTGCGATCCCAGGAGGCTTTCACCAGTGGCAGCCATGGCCCTACACCCCAGGTCTCGTCATCGGCGGGTTTCGGCAGGCCAAGCCTGCGGCGGCGTAGCGCTACCAGAGCAGTGCGCTGTGCCATACGGTACTCCACAAATTCGCGTAATGCCGGATGGGTAATCAGCGGCAAGGCGCGCCGAAATTGCCCGGCCACCTGTTCAGTCGTGCGACTGATCGGCTGGCGCTGCCACTTGATAAGTTCCTCTGCCAGTTGCAACTGCTTCGCATGCTCTTCGCTGAGCATGGACAGGCGCTGGTCCAGTCGCTTCCTGCTCAGGGGCAACCATTGCGCCTCGCTGAAATGCGGCAGCAGCGGCAGGCTGGACACCAGCGTGTAATAGGGTTCGCTGCCCATGCGTTACTCGACCCCCTCGAGGATGGCGCGGTAGCGCGGCAGCAGGTGCTTGAGCAACAGCTTGGAAATCGCCTCGTCGGTGAGGTCGATCTCCAGATCCTCCCCCACGACCCTGACGCGGGCGCCACCTGATATCTCGCTGTCGGGAATGATTTCGATGCCCTCGCGCAACATGTCGCTGGCAATTCCCAGCACACTCTCCCGCGCACGTTCGTCGAGTGCCTCATTCTCATGGTCGCGCCCGGCGATGAGGTCCGATACCAGCACCTGCAGCTCCTGGTCGACGGGATACTGCTCCGCCGCCTGTCCCGCGAGCACCAGGATCAGGGTGCGAATAAAGGTGCCGTCGTAGGTAACGGGGGCGACCAGTCGTTTTACCTGCTGCTCGAAGGCGGCCACCACTTCCGAGGCCAGCTGCAGGCGGGTATCCCGGGCGGCCATCTTCAGCGCCTCCAGGGCGGCCTGGCGGTCGGAATCGATACTCGCCGCGGTCTTGCGCTGGATCTCATCCGCCTCGGCCCGGGCCTCGGACACCAGGCGAGCCGCTTCCTGCCGTGCCTGGGCGACAATCTCGTCCGCCTTGTCCTGCCCTGCCTGTACGCCGTCGTCGCGAATGCGCGAGATGAGTTCCTGGACCCCGGATGCCTGTTGCGTCTCGCTGGCCATGTTTAACCTCCCATTCCGGGAACGGATCCCACCAGTACCAGGGCGAAGACGAAGGCGAATACCGCGAAGCCCTCCACCACCGCCGCAGGCGCAATCGAGATACCGAACACTTCCGGCTTGCTCTTTGAAGCATTGATCGCCGCGGCGCAGGCGGCGCCCTGGGCGAAGCCGCTGACCATCAAGGCGATGCCCGCCAGCAGGCCGATAGCGAAAATACCCGGGGCGTTCTCAACCGTCACCCCGACGTTCAGGGTGAGCATTACCACGATGCCATAGATAGTCTGGGACGAGGGCATGGCCGAGACGCCGATAAACCGCCCGTAACCGCTTTCCACCTCCAGCAGCGCGCCACAGGCCGCCATACCCCCGCGGCCGACTCCCACCATGCTGCCGACGGCACCCAGTGCCAGGGGCGCGTACACGCCGACCCAGCCAAGTGCGAGAATGAAATCATCCACTAGTTACTCTCCTTTCTTGCGAAGGGGCGGTAAGGATTACCTTCTTCCTTCACTCCCCACTTGAAAAATTCGATCACGTTGAGCCGCAGCCCATGAATAAAACCACTGGCCACGCTGAGCAGGAAATTGAGTGCATGTCCCAGCACCAGGATCAGCAGGC
This sequence comes from Haliea sp., assembly GCA_009937575.1. Classification (GTDB taxonomy): domain Bacteria; phylum Pseudomonadota; class Gammaproteobacteria; order Pseudomonadales; family Halieaceae; genus JAACFI01. The sequence goes on along the minus strand of JAACFI010000001.1, from coordinate 14,153 downwards.
CGAACAGCATGCCGACGCCGGGGATCGCCTGCCGGACGTCCGCCGCCATATCATTGAAGGCGGCGGCCAGCGACGCCGAGGCCAGCCCCAGGGCAAACAACCGCAGGTAACTGAGCACATCGCCAAACGCACCGCTTACCGCGGCAAGGGCGGTCAGGCCGCTCAGCGCACGTTTCAATGGCGGCTCGCCGTAGCCGGAATAGACGGCCACCAGTAAAAGGCCAATTCCCATGGCGACAGCGCCGCTATCCATCAGCAGGCCATTTTCCAGTTGCATACTCCCCCACATGGCCAGGCCACCGAGAATGGCCAGGGCCCAGCCATAGGACGGCAGACCCCGCTGCCACTGCCGGTAGCGCATGCCGTCCATCACGTTGGCGTAGGCCAGGTGGGCCGCGCCGATCACCACCGACAGGGCCATCATCACAGTAAAGTTGCCCAGGTCGAGCACATGGAGCACGCCCGGTAGGGAGTCGGGCGGTGGGGTGACACCGAAATAGCTTCCAGCCAGGATGCCGTAGATCCCGGTGGCGCCGGCCAGGGCGGACAGCATTACGCGCCAGCGTCGTCCCGCGGCGGAGGCAGCCATCCGCTTGCGGTATACCAGCACGATCAGCCCCAGCAGCGCGGCATATCCCGCATCGGCGACGATCATGCCGAAGAATACCGCGAAGGAAAGGAAGACCACCGAGGAGGGATCCCACAACCAGTAGGAGGGCGTCATATAAAACGCCACCAGATCCTCCCCCGCCGTCAGGGGTTCGGCATTGTCAAACAGGGTTGGCGGTTGCTCTTCCGGATCCGGTGTCACTGCCTGTACAACCAGCGTGTGCCGGGCCGCGAACTCGCGCAACTCGTCCATACTTTCCCGGGGCGCCCAGGCCTGTAGTGCGTAAACCGGTTGTACCTCGGCGGTCTGCGCGGCCGCCTGTGCCCTGGCGGAACTGTCTTCCAGCCCGTCCAGCGCGCGGGCGAACAGGGTGCACCAACGCGTCAGGCTGACCCGCTCCGCATCGGCATCTTCCAGGGCGATCTCCACTGCTTCCAGTTGTTCCAACAGGCGCGGCCGCGAAACACCGCCGGTATGGAGCCTTGGTACTGGCATGCCGACCGGCTCCTCGCGAGAGACCACGATGACGTAGGCGTAGCGATTATCCCGCTTGACCTTCTCCCAGCGCAGGCCGCTATTATCCAGCACCTTCATCTCGTGGTGCGGGACCTGGTAGAACCAGAAACGGTTGCCCCCCAGCTCTTCCACGCCGGGGAATTCGAAATCTCCCCAGGCCGCCAGGTTATCGATACGGGTGGAAATGAAGTCCCGGCGATTGCGCAACTTGAACAGGCGCTTCTGCAGGGCCAGTGACTGCTTTTCCACTTCCGCCGCATCGAAACGCCGGGGATTGGTGACCTGCCGGCGCTGCTCCGGTGCGGCGGCAAGGAAACGCAGCGCCTCGCGCGCGTCCTTGGAAGGACCGGTGGCAGAAATCGCCTCCCCCTCCGCTGTCAGTGGGATCAGGTGAAGGCATCCCAGTTCCTGTAATCCCGCCAGGACCTCGTCCTTGTTGTCCCGGTGGCCTACCAGGGTCACCTTGTCCAGGGCGATGATACTCATGTCGACTTGCCGTCCCCGAGCAGGGCTGCCCGTTGCCTGGCCTGCTTGGCCTTGGCCAGCTTGGAGCGCACCACCGCTGCCCTCTCGGCGTCACCCAGGTAAATCTGTATGCGCTGGATATTGCGCTGCGCGGTGGGAATCAGAATTTTGTCGAACAGGTTGACCCGCTGGGTAACGCGTTTTTCCTGGTAGGCGAGGATACGCACCCGTTCCCGCGCTACCTCGAGGCGCGCGTGCAACTCCGCCGCGTCCTTGAGTCGTTCGACCAGTACATCCACCCAGGCCGGCTTGGCGAGCAGGGAATAATCAGCCACCTCGCAGTGGATGCGCTTCAGCAAGGGCAGGCGCACGCCCACCACATTTTCCTCCACCAGTTCGAAATCGGTCATCTCGACCAAACCGCTGAGCTGCAGGTCCTCATTGGCCAGCATCGGCAACTGCTCACCGATGTTTGCCTCCAGGCTTTCCAGCCCCGCCTCCACCTCGGTCAGCTCTCGGCGCGCGTTGTTCAGCTCTACAGTCAGCTGGCGCCGCTTCAGGTCCAGCGACGGCAGGGTGCGCTGGTACAGCTTGAGCTGGTTTCTCTCCTGTTGCAGTGAACTCTTGCTGAGTTTGAGTTTGGACACGAGCCTATACCGCTCCCACGTCGGCCGACTCGCCGGGCTGCTCCGCCGCTTCTTCCAGGGCCCGGTCGTGAACCTCCTGCGGATAGTAGCGGTCGATCAGGTCCTGCTTCATCAGCAGTTCCTCCGGTTCGAAGCACTCCGCCAGGGTCTGCCAGGCCAGGTCCAGAGCCTCCTCCAATGGCATGGAAACCTCGATGCGCATGAATCGCTGGTGAAACAGGCGGCCGAAGGTCAACAGCTTATGGTCGAAGTCGGAGAGTTCAAAAGACATCTGCTGCTTCTGCTCGGCTTCTTTCGCGCTGGAATAGAATCGCACCATAGTGTTCATGATCTGTCCGTGGTCCTCCCGGGTGACCTTGCCCACCACGTGCTGCTTGAGACGGGACAGGGAGCCAAAAGGATCGATCACACCATCGTGCAGGTAAAATTGCCCCTCGGTGATATAGCCCGTGTTGTCCGGAACCGGGTGGGTGACGTCGTCCCCCGGCATGGTGGTGACGGTCAGGATGGTTACCGAGCCGGCACCGCGGAAGTCACAGGCCTTTTCGTAGCGCTTGGCCAACTGGGTATACAGGTCACCCATGTAGCCGCGGGTGGCGGGAATCTTCTCCTGCGCCACTCCCACTTCCTTCATGGCGTCCGCGTAGGCGGTCATGTCGGTGAGCAGCACCAGCACGCGCTTTTCCTGTTCCACGGCAAATTTCTCCGCTACCGCCAGTGCCATATCCGCGATATTCAGGCGCTCGACAATGGGGTCCGAGGCCTGGTTGACGAACATCACCGTGCGATGGAACACGCCGTGCTCCTCGAACTGGGTGCGGAAAAAGTGGTAGTCATCGAAGATCAGGCCCATACCGCCGAATACCACCACATCGGCATCCGCCTGGAAGCCGATGCGCGCCAGCAGCGCGTTGAATGGCTCGCCCGCCACGGAAAAGATCGGTATCTTCTGGCTCTCTACCAGGCAATTGAACACGTCTATCATCGGGACTTCGGTCTGGATCATGTGCGAGGCCAGGACCCGCATGGTGGGATTCACCGTGGGTCCCCCCACGTCGATGCGCGGGTCGTGGGACAGGTCCGGCCGCCCGTCGATGGGTTCACCGGCCCCGTTGAAGATGCGCCCCAGGATATTGTCGGAGTAGGACACCTGCAGGGGCAATCCGAGAAATCGCACTTTCGCACGGGTCGACAGCCCCTTGCCGCCGGTAAACACCTGCAGGCTGGCGATATCGCGATCCAGGTTGACCACTTTTGCCGTGGAGACCGTACCGTCCACGTTCTCCACCAGCGCCAGGTCCCCCAGCGCTGCCTCTTCCGTACTCACCCGGATCATGTCACCGACAATCTCCAGGATCGTGGTGGACTGGACCAGGTCGTGTAAATCACTTCGGTTTTCCCGTCTCGACATGCCCTGCAGTTCCCCCCGAACAGGATGATTCGACCTAAAAAAACTAGTTCAATATCGGGCTGGTGGCAAATTCCCGCAGGAAGTCAGGCGGCCCGCTGGACAGTCGTGATTGAGACCGGTTCAGTCACCTTCACCAGTGCCAGCGACCCGGGCCAGCCCCAGCGGCTGGTCCGCGCTGACTATGACCGTCTTTTGCTCGATAAATCCGTGGTTGATCACCGGGCGCACCGCCTCTTCCACGCGGTCTGTATCTGAATGGGCCGGCACCTTGTCGGGCCACTGTCGCCGTTCCCGCCAGAACACATGATCCTCCCAACGACCCTCCTGGGCGTAGAAATCACGTCCTATCCGTGCAAAACGAAAAAACAGGTGCCTGATGCGATCTCCGTAGAACGACAAGGCCATCTCCGCATCCTCGGGGCGCTGGATGACGGTGTTGATCACCGCAGGTGCAGCCAGTGCCGAGGAGAGGGACTGGAAAATACCATTGCCGGAAAGGGGGTCCACCGCCATCGCCGCATCTCCCACCCGCAGCACGCCGTTGTCAGTCGACGCCTGTGGCAGGATCGCGGTACTACTGCGAGCAAAGGGCTCACCCACCGGCTCGCGTCGGGAAAAATCGGTATCAGCGATATGCAGGCCTGCAAGCAGCTCATCGACAAGAGGAACAATCTTGCGCTTGGGTGATAAGCCCGGGCGCCCGGAGCGAGTGGTGAACTGGGTGAACAGGTTGCCATCCGGACGTCGTGCCAACCACAGCCACCCATCCTCGACACAGGCAACCGCGGAAAAAGCCTGTTTCTCAACAGTCCGCCAGTTTACGCCCACCGACACGGTTTCTGGCCCACGCATCCTGCCCTGCCGGGGTAGCGACGCGGCGCGACCCCGGGCCTCGACGATGAAATCCGCTTCGAGCAAAGAGCGGCGCTCGCCGTGCTCGACATCCACTTGCCAGTGTTCATCCCTCTGCGGTCGACCCTGCACTCTTCCATTGATCAGCTGCACGCCGTGCTCTTCGAGGTCAGCCAGCAGGGCCCGGTCAAATGCCGGACGATCGATGAGATATTCCGTGTTGGCCGACCTGCTTTCACCATTCCACAGGGCGTACCTGCTGACAGGCTCGGAGACCTGCCCCAGGGCGTGGATCAATTTACTGTCTGCCAATGCCTTGTAGACGCGGGCTGAAATGCCCTCTGTGACCGGGTAGGGTCGGACCTCGCCGATGACGCTGACGTCGTAACCAAGCGCGCGCAGCCCCAACGCGGTGACGACACCTGCGGGACCACAGCCCAGGACCAGGATTTTCACACCGGCTGATCCTCTATAGATCGGCACTCAGGCCCGCGATAGTCGGCGGACGCACGCAATTCCCTCAGCAGCTCCGGGATCCGCAGATCCCCTTGTCGGAGCGCGAGTGCCGCCAGGGCGGCAGTGACCGCCGCGCAACCGGCGCTGGCACCGGCAAAGGGGTCTCCGGGTGCGCCGGGATGCCCACCAAAGTCGGCCTGCTCACTATCCAACCAGGAAACCTGGCCCGGGGCGCAGCGCGCATCACCGGTTGCCCGCACTACCCCGGGGTAAAGTGAGGGGAAGACCCCGGCGCCCTGCGCAGGTGCGGCGGCAACAAGACAAACGCCGCTAGCCAATGCCTGCTCACAGGCATCCCTAAGCACCGGTCGATCACGGCGTAAGCCGAAGCTCATGTTGACAAAATGTACCCCCTGCGCCACCAGCCAGTTAAGCGCTTCGGCAACCTGGTGCGGTGTACAGACCAGCTTGTCTGAAAATACCTGGGCGCAATACAGGTCGGCGCCCGGGCAAGCCCGACTAATGGCACGGGTGACTCCGTTGCCGTGCTGCAACCCCGGCGCCCCGGAAGGGGTCCCATCGGCGTCGCAAAAGACCCGCTGATCGCTGATCTCCATCCCGGAATGGCTGACAGGTCCATCGATGATGCCTATACGGATGGGGCCGGGTTCATCCCGCATGCCGTCTTCTCGCAGCCGGCGAGGATTGCGCGACGAGTTTTCCATTCTCGACGGCAAGTAACAGCTCCGCGTTCGCCAGGGCACTGGGCCTGTGGCTGACGATCAGTTGGGTAGTTCCTGCAAACAGGTGTTCGATTTGTCCCACCAGCACCAGTTCGGCCTCGGGGTCCACCGCCGAGGTAGGTTCATCGAGCAGCAGTACCACCGGCTTCTGCAAAAGAGCCCGTGCCAGGGCGATTCGCTGGCGTTCACCACCGGACAGAGATGCCCCCCTCTCGGACACGATAGTGTCGATACCCTGTGGCAGTTTTTCCACCAGGGAATCCAGCCCTGCCCTGGAGCAGGCCTCCACGATTTCCTCGTTACTCGCGTTGGGTACGCTGTAGCGCACGTTGTTCGCCAGGCTGTCGCGGAAAATCACCGGATCCTGAGGTACCACGGCAATACGCGCCCGCCACAGGCGGGGATCGAATTCCGCAATATCGTGCCCGTCCACCAGGATCCTGCCACCACGGGGATGCAAATGAAGTTGTAGCAGGTCGAGCAAGGTCGACTTGCCGATCCCGCTGTCACCGAGAATCCCGACACGTGTTCCCGCCGGTATCGTCATGTTGGCGCCAGAGAATATTTCGGGCCCCTCGGGGTAGGAAAAGCGCAGATCATCGAGAATCAATTCACCGTCCAGATCCTCCGGCGGCGTACGCCCCGTGCCTGTCGCCGCGGGCAGCGGCTGTCGGCGCAGGTAACTGACACGTTCCAGGCTCACCCGCAGACGCTGCCAGGCCATGTACAGTCCCAGTAGCGATTGCACCGGGCCGGTGGCCATGCCGAGGTAGGCCCCGAAGGCAATCAGCGATCCCACCTGCATCCCACCCTGTATCACCCAGTATCCTCCCAGCACGAACACTCCTGCACGCCCCGCGGTCAACAGCAGGCCCGGTATCGCGGCGGTCCAGAATTCGGTCTTTTGCAGGCTGACCAGGTCACCGAGGAAAATTCCGTTCAGTGCGGACAACCGACCCAGTTCACGCTGTTCTGCGCCAGCGCTCTGGATAAATTTTATAGCCGGGACTTTCTCGGTAAAAAAGGCGGTGATATCGGCGCCCCGCTCGCGCAGCTGGCGGTTACGCTGCTCCACCAAAGGACGCATTTTTACCAGGTAAATAAGTTCCAGCGGTACGATAAACAATAGTATCAGCGAAAGTTGCCAGCTTATCAGCAGCATCATGGTACAGGTGCCAACCAGGCCGATGACGCCCGAAAAGGCACTGAACAGCGTATCCACCGCGAACCGCTGGATCTCGGAAATATCGCGATTCATTCTTGAAATCAGGTCGCCACTGCGCTCCCTGCTGAAAAACCCGGGGCCGAGTTTTTGCAGGTGCTCATAAACGTCTTCGCGCAGGGCGAAAAGAATATTACCCGACAGCCGGGTGTGTTTTATCCGGTTGTAGCCGGACAATGCCGTGCTGGCGACGCCGAGAATGAGCAGCCCGGATGACCAGGTCAACAGGGCCCTGAAATCACCGGCCAGCAGGCCGTCGTCGATGATGAGCTTGGTCAGCCAGGGCTGCGACAACGCCAGGGCGGTCGCCGCTGCTGACAGTAGCACCAGAACGATGATCCGACCTCGTTCCGGCCACAGGAAGCCGTAGAGCCATCTCAACCCCTCGGGGTCGCCGGCGATCTGCTCCCGGCCTTCCCCCATCAAAGTTTCAGATCGTCCCGCGACTGAACACGTAGCTGTTCGCCATACCCATGTCGCCGCTCAGCTGGATGTTGGTGATTTTCTCCAGGCTGTCGGCGTCGTACACCGCCACGTCGCTCAGCGCACCGGAGAGGTACAGCCGGCTGCCATCGGTAGAAAAGTTGACGCAGTAATAGGTGTGGTCCAGTTCGACAGTTCGCAGGACGCTCTGCGTAGCGGCATCAAACTCCTTCAACTCGGTCAACACGCCGTACACCCTGTCGGGATGGCCAGGTCGGCGGAGGCTGGTGAACAGGACCACCTCCAGTGGGCCAAAATCCCGGTCCTCGGTAGCGCCGGTCTCCAGATCTACCCGCTCGTATCCCCACAGCCAGTCCGCGCTATCGAGGTCGTCGCTGCCCTCCTGGTAACGGGCGACACTATACATGCGTACAAACTCCCGGTTGACCTCTCCGATCGGCCAAACGCTCAGGATGTCCCTCTGGGTATAGCGCGGATCATCCAGGCTTCGACTGGCCAGCGCGATCTCGTACTCGCCGGTGTTGACATCCATGCGATAAATATCGGCTCCACCGAGATACAGCGCACCCTTGGCATCGGTGGCCATGATAGTCACCTGGCGCGGCGCCTCGAAGGTCCGCACCGGTCGACTGTCGAGCCCACCGGCGGTATCGAATACGGCGACACGCGGGGTCTCCACCTGGTAGTGGTCACTGTTGAGTGTCACGCGATTCTGGTGAGTATAAATTTCACTGCCATCGGGGCTGACGGCGAGAGAACCGATGGTTTTAACCCGCACATTGCCCTCGGACTGCTGGGTGGAAAACACCACCTCGCAGGTTTCCAGGGACACACCGAAGACATTGCCGAAACTGTCAGACAGTGCATAGGCGATATTGCGGTCCGGGCTGACGACGAGGGTACCGGGTGCCGCGCCACTGGGGAGCTCGCAGCGCCGCACAACCTTGTTGTCGTGAAGGTCGATCAGGTTGACGACATTGGGGCGGCTCACGGTCGCCATGTAATCCCGCGTGGCAGGACCGCTCGATTCCTCTACAGGCGGTGCCGCGGCAGCGGATGGCCCTGCATCCACCGCCTCCTCCTGGCGGGAGCAACCGGACAGGACAAAAAGGCAGGACAAAAGTCCCCCGATTATTACTCTGGTTGACATCGCCCTACTCCTCCTCGTCCGGGTACACGGAATCCAGGTTGCGCCAGTCCTTCGCCGCGGAGTCGGCCTCCTTGGTCCAGTCCGGATAGGTGTTCATGGTGTCCGGCACCTGGGCGGGCCACCAGCAGGGATCGGAGCAGCCGTAGAGATCGGCCTCCATGGGTTGGCACAGGCCAGCCACCGTACCGAACATATCCACCTCCCAGCCGGGATCAGTGGTAGCGGCACAGCCGACGACAGTCTGCATGGCGACGACCTCGTCGGCCTGTCCCTGCTCGGCTGCTTCGGCCAGTTGCTGCGCCTTCTTGTTAACGGCTTTCAGGTGTTTCATGACTGCGCACTCCGTGGTGACAGGTAGCGGTTAAAGAAACCGGGGTTATCCGCGAGGATACGTGTATAAACCGAGATGCCGAAATCGACCCAGTCTCGCATCAGGTCGCAATAGTGCCAGGTGGGTTTCACCGGGTCGCCGTAGCGGGCATAACTCTCGTGATAACAGCCCCCTGCGCAGAGATTGCGGATGCGGCAGCTGTTACAGCCGTGTTCCTTCTGTTCCATGCGCTGGTTCAGGAAATGGTTGAGACCGTCCTTGTCCAGCCCGCTGCTGACATCACCGAAGCGAGGCAGTTCGGAGCCGGTAAAACGGTGACACAGATTGACATCCCCCTCGTGGTCGATAGCCACCATGCCGACGCCGGCACCGCAGGGTAAGGCTTTCTTGGTGCCCTCGTGGATGTCGGTCAGCAGTTGATGGAGGTTGGAGAAGCCGATGGATCGGTCCTGCAGGGCCGCATCGAGGTATTTTTCTCCCAGCTTTTTCATATTGGCGAAAACTTCCACCAGTTCTTCGGGCTCCAGGTTGTAACTGGCGATATCACCCGAGGTGACCGGGGCGAAGCCGACCTCGGCGAACCCCAGGGTATTGAAGAGGTGGTCCCAGATGCTGTCGATGTCGGTTATGCCCCTGGTCAATGTGACCCTCGCACCTACCGGCCTGGCGGTGTAGCGGGACAACAGCATTTCGACCTTGCGCGCCACGGTGGCATAGGTACCCTTGCCGCCCACAGTGATCCGGTTGCGATCGTGGTAGGCGGCCGGGCCGTCCATACTCACCGCGATACCAATATTGTGTTCGTTGAGGTAATCCACCGTTCGCTCGGTCAGGAGGGTGGCGTTGGTGGTCAGGGAAAAGTCGATACGGGCGTCCAGGTCGCGAAAGCGCTCCTCGGCATAGGTCACCACCTGCTTCAGCAGGGGCAGGTTGGACAGGGGCTCGCCACCAAAGAATACGATATTGTAGCGGGGCTGGTCCGGGGACTCCGCCAGCAGCATTTCCAGCGCGTCCCTGGCAGTTTCGAAGCTCATTTTCTTGCCCGCGGAAGGAACGTCCAGGTCCTCCTTGTAGCAATAGGTGCACGCCAGGTTGCAGGCGGTATTAACGTTCAGGACCACCGTGGTGAGCGGGAAGTTCTCCAGTTCCAGGGGCGGAGAGTGCTCTGCGACCGCTTCGCCGCCAGCCACCAGTTGCAGGGTTTGCAACTCGCCGAGGGCACCGCTCACATCCTCGGCCGGGTAACGACCGGCCAGGCTGTCACAGAGACTGTGCAGCGTATGCTCTCCCCCGCGCAGGGTGCCGATGATGTCGCCGACCAGGTCACCGGGCTCGAACAGGCTGGTGCTGGGGATGTGGAACAGGTAGGGCCTGCCCTGCACCGCCACTTCATGCAGATTGTTTTCAACGATATTAAGGGATGTACCCACGGTCTGCCCTCCCCTCACTTCAGCGGTGGGTTGTTCCAGCGCTGGACGGTGACGATCAACTGGCCCGTGCCGCTGACACTCGCGCCGTCCTGTTCCACGCTGGCTACCACCTGCAGATTGCCGGCATTATTGGTACTGTGCCGCCGCTCGGGATTGGGTCCCGCCGCTGCGGGTTCGAAGATTCCGCGGCGCTGATCCATCTGCCCGGCAAAGCGCACGTCCTCGGCCTCTTTCGCGACCTCATCCCAGGGTTCGACCTGCCACGTCACCTCGTCCAGGTATCCGAGGGTGATATCGTCTTCCGTCCCGGCGGTTTTATCCTCGCCGAAGTCAACACCCACCGCGCGAAACGCCGCATTCACCTTGGGCGTGCTGCCGCCATTGCCCCCGACACGGGCAATGGCAAAGGCGGGCTCCACCGCGACACTGTCCACCTTGTCGTAGACGGCCACCGCTTCACCACGGGCGGCAGAACCGATAGAGACCGTACCACGACCGATCGCGGCATCGGCTGCGGCGCTGACCTTGACGGCGACACGATTATCATCGCGCTCCACTACTTCCTCGACGCTGAGCCCGGCGGGCAGGCTGATATCACCGGACAGGCCGGTGCCGCTGATGACCATCAACTGGGTGCTCCCCCGCCGGATATGTGTCGGGGAAACCGCTATGATCTGTGGCTTCGCATCTGCCCGCACAAGCTTGAGACGCACGCCCTGCAACTCCTGGCCGCGCACGTGCATACGGCCTGTGAGGGTGTCGCCGGAAGCGTCTGCCGCCAACACCTGGCGCATCGACACATCGCCCAGTCGCAACTGCGCACGCCAGTCATAACCGGTGTACACCACCGCCTTACCCGTGCCCGAGATCGCCTCGCCATCGCGGAACTGCCCGGAAAGCTCCAGGGTATAGAAATCGGGTTTCGTCGACTCAACGCTCATGACCGCATGCAGGTCCCCGCGGCCGGCCATGTGCCCTGCCAGGATCCAGCGCCCGTCCAGTTTCGGCTTGGGCGTAGCCTGCCACTCACTCCAGGCCTGGCTGTCCAGGGGATACTGTTCTGCCAGGGCGGGTACCGTTTCGTTAAGGGCCTGCCCCAGCCAGTCCCTGTCCCGCCCGTACAGGGAGTACTCAGTAGAGGGATATTGACCCAGGTGAAAATGCACGAGCTTCGCCCACTCATCCTCGGTTCGCCGCTGCAGCGCAAAGCGCGCACTGGAATGGCAGCGACCACACATGATCGCGAGTTCGGGGTCGAAGTCTTCTACCCGGTTGAGGTCCTGTTCCAGCAGGTAGCGATAGGGTTCACTTTCCGCGGGGGCCAGACCCTGTGTATCAGCCAGGTGCTTAACCAGGTCGCGCATGGAAGACCGGGCAATGGCGATCTCCTGTCCACTGAGCTTCAGCCCGTGGATAAGGCGCATGCGGTTGATGGTCATTTCCCACCCTTCCGCGGTTTTGCGCTGGTCGCGTATTCTGCTCAGCGCGCCCTCGCCGTCAGGTATGTGGCATCCCGCACAACTGGCAAGCAGTGGTTCTACACCAGCAGGCTGTGCTTCTGGTTCTGCCTGTAGGGATCCATGGAAGAATAATCCGGCGGTAACAGCCAGGGTAATGGCAATTCTTGGTCGATAAGAGCGCATTGGGACCCTCGTTTTGAGATCGATCGGATGTTATGTCGCTATAAGTAGTACGATAGACCTAAATAAGTGTTGCCAATATAGTCTTCGTTCGAATACACGTCAAGCGGAAATAGATCAGCCGGGGACGCGACCATCTTTGATCAGCCACAGAAAAGACTGGCTGGCCATGTCGACAATGTTGGCAGTTTCCTTTCGCCAGGGTTTCCGATAGCCGATAAAAATAGTGTGGCCCTCGATTGAGGCGGAGAAGAACAGTGCAAGTCGCTGGCTTTGTTCCTGGCTCAGGCCGGGATTGATTTCGAGGATTATCTCGGCCAGCACCTCCCGGTAACGCTGGTACATATTGTCCATTGACCGGGTAATACCCTTCTCGTGGTTTGACAGGGACCATAACTCGGGAAAGAAGACAGTGGTTTTTTTACCATTGAGGTCAGTGATCACGTCCTCGATAACGGCGACGAACTGCTCTTCGGGTGTACCATGACCCCGGATATCGTCAAAATCCGCGAGGTAATCATCGATCACGTGGTCCAGCATAGCTTTGACCAGGTCTGACTTGGCTGGGAAGTAGTACTGCAGGTTACCTACCCGGATGCCGGCTTTCTCTGCGACTTTTCGCAGTGAAAAATTGTGGTAACCGCTGTCGATCAACAGGTCCCGGGCCACATCGAGAATGTGATTGCGCCGATCTTTTCCCTTCTTGTAGGCCCCCTGGCTGGCCTGGGTTTTCGCCACCGTCCCTGCTCCCCGTCGCGGATTTTCTGCAGTCTAGCGCAAAAAAGTACATTTGACCTAGAAAAATTAAAACGGTACTGTTTCCGTGCCCAATTTGACCGGGATAATAAAGACATGCCTGAACAGCAGATAAGTTTCAGCAGCGGCCCCACCAAGCAGATGTTGATGAATGAGACAATCGGTGAGTGCCTGCGTAAAACCGCCGCCAGCTACCCCGACCACGATGCCCTTATCGTGAGACACCAGGACATTCGTTGGAATTACACCGAGTACCTGCAGAAAATCGATGAACTGGCCACCGGCTTGCTCGCACTGGGTATCGAGCCCGGTGACAGGGTGGGCATCTGGGCACCGAATTGTTACGAGTGGTGCCTGGCGCAGTTCGCCACCGCCAGCATGGGCGCCATCATGGTGTGCATCAATCCGGCCTATCGTCTGTATGAACTGGAATATGCGCTTAACAAGGTACAGTGCCGGGCGATCATAGCTGCAGAACGTTTCAAGACCAGCGACTACCTGGGTATGTTGCAGGAACTGGCACCGGAGCTGGCGAGTTGCGAACCTGGCTCCCTGCGCGCGGAAAAACTCCCCCATCTGGAAATTGTCGTGCGCATGGGTGATGGCAAAACGCCCGGTATGTATAACTTTACGGACGTCTGCTCAATGGGTGATGACGGGGACTTCCAGCGCCTGGCCGAACTGGGCGCCTCCCTGGAACCCGGTAGCGCAATCAATATCCAGTTCACCAGCGGCACAACCGGTAACCCCAAGGGCGCCACCCTCACCCACCACAATATCCTCAACAACGGCAAGTTGGTGGGTGACGGTATGAAACTGACGGAGAACGACCGCCTGTGCATCCCGGTCCCCCTTTACCACTGTTTCGGCATGGTCATGGGCAACCTGGCCTGCATTACCCATGGCAGCGCGGCCGTGTTCCCCGGGGACGCTTTCGAGCCGACCACCACGCTGCAGGCAGTCTCCGAGGAGCGTTGTACCGCCCTGCACGGTGTGCCCACAATGTTCATCGCTGAACTGGATGACCCCGGCTTCGCGCAGTACGACCTTGGCTCCCTGCGCACCGGTATCATGGCAGGCGCCACCTGCCCGGTAGAGGTCATGCGCAAGGTGATCGACCGCATGCACATGGGCGACGTGCTGATAGCCTACGGCCAAACCGAAACCAGCCCGGTCAATCATATGACTGCAACCGACGACCCGATCGAGAAGCGGGTAGGCACTGTCGGGCGCACCGCCCCCCACCTGGAAGTGAAGATCACCGATGAAACCGGCAACACGGTTCCCGTGGGTGAACGGGGGGAGATCTGCGTGCGCGGCTACTCGGTCATGCAGGGCTATTGGGACGACGAGCAGCGTACCACTGAAACCATCGACGGCGAGGGCTGGCTGCATTCCGGCGACATCGGCATCATGGACGAAGAAGGCTATGTGCAGGTAGTCGGCCGCATCAAGGATATGATCATCCGCGGCGGGGAGA
>JAACFI010000279.1 GCA_009937575.1 Haliea sp. | reverse complement strand
ATCGCGAGTGGTCTCGTCATCGGTATAGCGCAGTCCGATATTCAGGCGAAGTCTCTCGGTGAGATCGTAGTTCATGTCCACGTAAGCAGCCATGGTTTCCTTCTCAACGTCGAGTATCCGGGAGATCTGGCCGAAGGTGCCGTCGGACAGCAGGATGGCGGGTGCCTGGCCGGGCGGTACCGCATTGGGTACCGGGGCACCGAAGAAGTCCGCGTGCAGGATGTCGGTGTCTACGTCCTCGTTGCCGTAATACAGTCCGGCGATGAAGTTGAACGGGCCGTCGTAATTGGATACCAGGCGCAGGTCCTGGGAAATGGCATCAGTCTGGGCGTCCCAGATGATCGAGAGCAGGGGATCGGAGGTGCCGTCTGTGTCGGTGTCCTGGGTGTAGTTGCCGTCATACCATGAACTCACGCTTACCAGGTTGTAGCGCTCCATCTCGTAGTTGACGGTCAGATTGAACAGGGTCAGGTCGGTCTCGGCCTTGCCCTCGCGATCGGTGGCGCCCTCGTGATAGTCCGGTTTCTGTGTGCCGGGGTTGCCGCTGATATTGAGGCCTCCCGGGTTGGTGCCCTCGGCCCGCGGTACCATGGAGCGTGGATCGCTGTCGCCGTAGGAGCTCTTGAGAACCAGATTGAGGTCATCGGTGGCCTGCCAGTTGAGGGTGCCGCGTACCGCGTAATTCTTGGTCTGGGCCATATCGTCGCCCATGTCGTTATCCCAGACGCCGTCGTCCTCCTTGTACTTGGCCGCCAGGCGTCCGGCCAGTGTACCGTCGATCAGGCTGCCCTCGATCGCGCCATTGGCCGTAACCAGGCCGTAGTCGCCTGCCCCCACGGTCATCCAGCCGCTGGTGCCGGCGTCGATATCCGGTGTGCGGGTGATCAGGTTGATGGCGCCACCGGTGGTGTTCTTGCCATACAGTGTGCCCTGGGGCCCGCGCAACACCTCGATTCGCTGCAGGTCGAACATCGCCATGCCGTGCAGGAAGGGTGCGCCGATATAAGTCTCATCCACGTAAAGGCCAATGGGGCTGGATTGGGATGGCGTGTAATCGACCATGGATACACCGCGGATAGCGAACAGCGGCTGGATATCCCCGAAGGGGGCACTCATCTGCATATTGGGCACCTGGGCGGCCACGTCGGCGGCGTTCTCCCAGCCCATGGCCTCGATGTCATTGCCGCCGATGGCGGACACCGCTACCGGTACGTCCTGCATGCTCTCGCTGCGCTTCTGGGCGGTAACTACCACCTCTTCCAACTGCGCGCTGGCCTGTTGTGTGCCCAGTGCCAGGATGGCGGTGGCAATAGCGTGTCTGGTGAATGAAGTCTTCATGTCGTGACCCTCCGTCTGAGTTATTGTGGCGGATAATATATTTGTCAATGATAGTATTGTCAATTAAATATTATAACAAAATATCTAAATATTGGATATAGAGAGTAAATGGGGTGTATTTAAAGCATTAAATTATAATTAATTAGAATAAAAGCCGTGTTGCCGTGCGGTGGAGTGCTGGATTATCGGGGGAGGGGAATGGACAATGCTCGGCAATGTTTTGCGGATCCGGGGGGCGATGGTGCGCAGTGCGCACCCTACCTTAGATCGGAGTATGATCAATCGTAGGGTGCGCACTGCGCACCATCGGCTAAAAGGGTCGGACTGTGAACCTGGACCCTCCCTAGACATCCATCTCAATAATCCGCGTTTTAGCCGGCCCCTCCTCGTACGGGGTCAACATACGGATATTCAGCTTCAGGTGCTGGTACAGCCACTGCCCATCGACACGGACGTACTGATCCTCATACACGGCTGACAACCACAGGGCCTGCTCGCCGAGTACCATGGGTTGCCACAGAAACCACTGGCCGGTGGCGGTATCGCCTTCTATTTCGATCAGCGGGTTGGATACCTGGTGCACGGCGAAGGGAACCAGGCTGCTGGCTGCCGCGAAAAATTCGCGTATGCCTTCCCGGCCTTCTGCATGGCCCATGATACTGCCATCCCAGATGGCATCCTCGGCGAACAGCGGCGCCAGTTTGTCAGGGTTATAGTCGTCGTCACAAGCAGAGGCGTAACGCGCTTTAAGTTGCTTGATGTCCTCTATATCGGCTAGGCGCTGGATGGTTTGCTCTAGTTCGGGCGTCATGCTGCAATCCTTGTCTTAAAGTTGTGCCCCGGGGGCGATCTGTTTGTGCCATTCGCTTGCCTGCTCATAGGCGGCGGCAACCTGTACCAACAGGGCTTCTTCGCAGTGCCGGCCCACCAGTTGCAGGCTAAGGGGCAGTCCGGAAGAGGAAAAGCCCATGGGGGCGGAGATGGTGGGGCTGCCGGAGAAGTTGAACGGTGCCTGGTACATCACGATGGGCCCTACCGCTTCTGGTGGGACCTCCATCTGCGGGGGAAAATCCTCCAGTGATGGCGCCGGGCCGGCGGCGGAAGGGCACAGCAGCATGTCGATGTCAGTCAGTGCGCGTCTCATCAGCTGGCGAACGCGGGCTCTTGCCGTGTAGGCTCGCGAGACTTCCAGTCCATTGAGAGAGTGACCGTGCTCGAGCAGGCTGCGAAATACCGGGCCGTAGTCTTCGGCGCGAGCGGGGTAGAGGTCCGCATGGTGCAAGGCGGCTTCTGCGCCAGCCAGGGCGAACCAGCGTTCCGCACCTTCTTCAATGCCGGTGACGTCCGCGTCGACGATTTCGGCGCCCAGCCCGCCAAGCACCTCTGCCACCTGCGCCAGCGCGGCGGCGACCTCCGGGTCGACCTGGGCGTTGTAGCGGGGGTCCACGCCGATGCGCAGACCACTGAGGTCCCTGCCGATGCCGGCGGTGAAATCCGGGACCGCAATATCCAGCGAGGTCGGATCCTCAATATCGAAGCCGGCGATGGCATTGAGCACCAGCGCCGCGTCCTCCACAGAATTCGCCATGGGGCCGACATGATCGAGTGACTCGGACAGGGGGAAGACATTGTGACGGCTGACCCGGCCGTAGGTGGGTTTGATGCCGACCACACCGTTGGCGGCGGAGGGCAGGCGAATAGAACCTCCCGTATCGGTGCCGATGGTGGCGCAGCAAAGGCGAGCGGCAGTGGCCACGCCGGAGCCGCTGGAGGAAACGCCGGGCCAGTGTCCCGAGTCCCAGGGGTTCACTGGCACTTTGAGCTCAGGGTGGTAACCGGAGAGGGCGAACTCGGTCATGTTCAGCTTGCCGATGGAGATCGCCCCTGCCGTTTCCAGCTTGTCCACCACAGTGGCATTGCAGTCCGGAATCCAGTCCTGGTGAATCTTGGAGGACACCGTGGTCCTGATGCCCTTGGTGAACAACAGGTCTTTCAGTCCCAGGGGAATGCCGTGCAGCGGGCCGCGATAGTTGCCTTGTTCAATTTCGGCCTGGGCGACTTCCGCCCGGGCCAATGCCTGTTCTCCTGTCACTGTATTGAAGGCTGCCAATTCGGGATTCAGGCGCCCGGTTCGTTCAAGCATGTGCTCCGTCAGCGTTACCGGAGACAGTTCTCCCGCTTTTATCGCTGTGGCCAGCTGGTGAATAGGCCTTGATGCGAGATCGTTCTCGTTGGTCATCGCTGATGCTCTCCTGCCTGGGTAATCGATGATGCATCTTATAATAGAATCCAGGCGATTCAAAGCAAATATTATAATAAAAATAAAGAATGATGTAGAAATTAGACCTGATAGCCCTATATTTCATTGACATAGTCACCATTTATTATTAAATTCCTTATTATGTTATAACATTTTTCTTGAATTGGGCGGGTGACCAGCCATTGCCAGATGATTCCATGAGGATATAAAAGAGGCAGCGAAGCAGTAATCGACGCGAAAATAACCCGGGGTCGCGGCGTATTCGGCGCGGAACTGAAGGTCGTGAACGAAAAGGGTAGCGAGCTACCACATGACGGCAGAATGAGGGAAACCTGGCATGAGTACTGATTTTTTTGATTTGAACGGCAAGGTCGCACTGGTTACCGGCGCCAGCCGCGGAATCGGCGAGGAGATCGCCCGCGCACTGGCGGGGGCCGGCGCCCACGTGATTGTTTCCAGCCGTAAGCTGCTGGGCAACCAATCCCTACTACGGCGACATCCTGGATACCGATCTCGAGTCCTACCAGAAGACCGTGGATGTCAACGTACGCGGCTACTTCTTCATGTCGACAGAAGCCGGAAAGTTGATGCGTGACAACGGCGGTGGCGCCATCGTCAACACCGCATCTGTCGCGGGCATCCAGCCTGCCCCCGGACAGGGTATTTACGCCATTACCAAGGCGGCGGTGATAAACATGACCCGCGCCTTCGCCGGTGAGTGTGGCCAGCACAATATCCGGGTGAATGCCCTGTTGCCGGGACTGACCCAGACCAAATTTGCCGGTGCGCTGTTCGAAAACCCCGACTTTTACCAGGAGGCCGTGCGCGGGATTCCGCTCAAGCGTCACGCGGTACCCAGGGAAATGGCCGGTGTGGTCCTCATGCTGGTATCGGATGCCGGCAGCTACCTGAACGGGGAAACCATCACCGTTGATGGCGGGATGACCGCGACACGGCTATGAATACTGTAACCAACGCATTTGCAATATAAGGAGAACGCAATGAGGCTCAAGGAAAAGGTACTTCACTATGTGGCGACCATGAAGTCGGATTTCGAGGCATCCCTCGATCTGCTGGCGGACGATGTGGTCTGGATCAACCTGTTACCGGAAAACGTGCCCTTTGGTGGTACTTATCGCGGCAAGGAGGAGGTTGTGGGCTACTTTATGAAAATGGCCGAGACATTTGTCATCGGCGACTACGAGTGGGACCTGTTCGAGTATTACGAATCCGGCGACACCCTGGTGATGGTGGGGTTCGAAAAGGATGGCAGGGCCGTGCCCACCGGCAAGGTCTTCGACCTGCACTTCGTTTGGGTGATCAAGTTCAATGACAACGGCCTGATCTGTTACCTGCGTGAGCACAACGACACCGCTGCCATCGGCGACGCTTTCAAGGCCTGAGAGAGGTGCCATCGTGATTATCGTGAGAAGTCTTTTTGTATTGCTGTTGCTTGCCGCTGCGATGCTCGCCCAGGGGGCCAACCCGGACAGGGGTATTGTCTATGATGCCGAATTTGTGAAACTCCGGGCGCAGAACGCTGCGGAGTGGGCGGCCGAGGATGCGGCCCTGCGTGACAAGCTGGCGGCCATGCGCAAGAAATACGGCCGTCCGCCGAACATCATCCACATCATGTGGGATGACAACAGCCTGGGTGAAGTGGGCATCCCCCAGATGAACAAGGTGCTGGGATTTGATACCCCCAATATCAATCGGATGGCGGAGGAAGGTATCAGCTTCACCCGCATGTATTCCGAGCCCTCCTGCACGCCAACGCGCACCGCCGCGCTCACTGGTCGCATGTCGGTGAGGGCGGGGATGTACAAGGTCGGTTTCCCGCCGGACGGTATGGGTCTGCATAAAGATGAAATCACCATAGCCGAGGTGCTGGGCAAGGTGGGTTATCGCACGGCGTTTGTCGGCAAGGCCCACCAGGGCGATATCGAACAGAGCTACATGAATCACCAGGGATTCGATTACGCCAATTTCTCCATGTACAACCAGTTCCCGCTGATCAACTGGCACGAGTTCCTGGGTCCCAGCGGTGCGGTGCAGGGCCTGTTCGAGTCCCAGTGGGATCGCAAATACACCGTGGATCGGGAATTCCGCCCCCTGGAGTACGTCAACCAACTGGAAGGTCGCAAGGGCGAGAAGCCCCGGGTATTTACCGGAACGTCCCTGCCGGAATACAAGCAGTTGATGCGCCAACACCAGCAGCTGGTGATCGACTACCTCGACAGGGCAGCGGGAGGGGATAAGCCCTTTTACCTGGCTTACTGGCCCCACGTCTACGACCTGGTGCGCAAACCCGAGGAACTCACCACCAGCGCCTCCACCCCCTTTGCGCAAAGTATCGTGGAACTGGACGCGGATATCGGCGCTATCATGGAGAAACTGCGTGAAACCGG
>JAACFI010000278.1 GCA_009937575.1 Haliea sp. | reverse complement strand
CGGCCGCCGAGGAATCGGCCGCCGCGGAATCGGACTCGCGGCAGATCTTCAGGGAGGGTTCGCCCCCCTGGCTGCGGGCAGTCGGGAAACTGCTGGTGCCGGGCAGCCGCTACGAGAATGGCCGGCGCAGACACCACCGGGAGGATTGCAGCGCCACCCTGGTGGCCAACCCGGGCAGACAACAGGCCGATACGGTGGTGACGGCCTGGCACTGCCTGGAGTTCTACCGCGACCTCAGCAGACCCATAAGTTTTACTGCCCGGGGCGCATCGGGAGAGCTCCTGTCCAGGGAAGCCTACCGACTGGCAGACGGCGGTGGCATGCACCGGGACTGGGCGATACTGCGCCTCTACCAGCCCATCGCCCAGACCGAGATTTCTGCCATGCACATACATCCCGAGAAAGCCGACCCGGGGCGCCCGATTACGATGGCCGGCTACTCGCGGGACGATGGCAAGGGCGAGGGTGGCGAGCAGCTGACCTACCACGCCGGCTGCCGCATTACTTCGGAGACTCGGGACGGCACAGATAGCGACTGCAGGGCCTACAAGGGTGCGTCCGGGGGTGCAGTAGTGCAACTGTCCTCTGAGGGACAAGCCCTGTACTCTGGAGTCATCTCCCGGGGAGACAGCGAGCGCCTGAGCATCTATGTACCAGTGGCACACTTTCGAAGCGCGCTCCACCAATACCTGGACTAAAGGGACAATGAGGCTGACAATAGAGGGCACGTCCCTGGATCAAGGTGACAGGAATGAATCCGTTTAAAACATTGCTGGTCGTGTATGACCCCACACGGGAAGAACAACCGGCACTGGAGCGTGCGGCAAACATCGCCGAAACCATCCAGGCCAGCGCCCACCTTTTCGCCTGCATTCACTACGACACCGCAAAATCCGCCGACCAGTCCGGGGAAATCCAGCATCTCATCACCGAACAACAGGCGGTGCTGGATGACGCGGCGGCGTCCCTGAAGGAGCGCGGCATCGACGTCATTACCGAGGTTGAATGGGACAAGGACTGGTACCACGCGGTGGTGCGGGCTGCCCTGCGGCACGACGCCGATATGGTGTTAAAATCCTCATTCAGGCATTTCGCGGGCAAGCGCACGCTGAAGAAGACTTCCGACTGGATCGTGATGCGCGAGTGCCATTGCCCCGTGTTGCTGGTGAAAATCCGCGAACCCCGGGAACGGCGCAAGGTACTGGCCGCCATCGATATCAGCGCCACCCAGGAATCCTACGAGCGGCTCAACGAGAAAATCCTCCAGATCAGCAATCGTATCCTCGACTGCAGTGGCGCCGAGGTTCACTTCGTCAACGCGTTCCAGAACTTCAAGGCCGTCCCCGACAAGCAGCAACTCATCCAGGATTGGGGCATCGACGCGGACAAGGTCCACATCAAGCTGGGCAAACCGGAAAAGATCATCCTGGAGCGTGCCCGGGAGCTGGACGTCAACCTTGTCGTGGTAGGCAACTCAGGCCGCACCGGGCTGCTGGCTGCCATCGTTGGTAATACGGCAGAGAAAGTGCTCGATAAACTGGAGTGCGATGTCCTCTCTATTCCCTAGTTCGCCCATGCAACAGTTGCTGCGCCTCGCTTACTGACATGACCATCCATGAACTGCTGGGCATTGAACTACCCGTCATCCAGGCGCCCATGGCGGGGGTACAGGATGCGGAGCTCGCCGCCACAATCTCCAACGCCGGCGGCCTGGGCTCCCTGCCCTGCGCCATGCTGAGTATCGAGCTGCTTGAGGCCGAGCTCCACCGGCTTACGTCGCTGACAGACGGGCCTTTCAATCTCAACTTCTTCTGCCACGACACTCCCAGCGTCACCGCCGAGCAGCACAATCGCTGGCGGGAACGGTTATCAGCATATTTCCGCGAACTGGGGGTCGATCCGCAGATTGTCCCGTCCGGCAAGCCCAGGGAACCTTTCGGTACAGAGGCACTGGAGCTACTCGAGACTTTCAGGCCGAAAGTGATCAGCTTCCATTTCGGGCTGCCGGATAAACCGCTCCTGCAGCGGGTAAAGAGTTGGGGGAGTAAAGTGCTCAGCTCGGCAACCACGGTGGAGGAAGCCGTCTGGCTGGAAGAGCACGGCGCGGACGCAATAATTGCCCAGGGGCTTGAAGCGGGCGGCCATCGCGGCTGCTTTCTCACCACCGATATCAGCACCCAGACCGGCACCCTGGCGCTCGTACCGCAGATCTGTGACGCAGTAAGTGTGCCGGTGATCGCGGCGGGGGGAATCTCCAGCCCACAGGCAGTGAAGGCGGCAATGACACTGGGTGCGGCCGGGGTACAGATGGGTACGGTGTTCCTGTTGTGTCCTGAAGCAAGGACCAGCCCGCTGCACCGCGCCGCACTCACCAGCGAGGCGGCCCGACACACGGCCCTGACCAACGTGTTCACCGGGCGTCCCGCCCGAAGTATCGTGAACCGCCTGGTAAGGGAAGTCGGGCCGATGACCCCCGATGCCACGCCCTTCCCCACGGCTGCGATTCCAGTCACCGCGCTGCGGACCGCTGCAGAATCAACCGGCAACAGCGATTTCAGCCCTCTCTGGAGTGGCCAGAATGCTGCCGATTGTTGCGAAATGCCGGCCGCCGATCTTCTCAGGCACCTGGCCTCCGGAACTTGATAACGGCTCCGGGGGGGCACCGCGGGCTGGGCACGATGGCCGAAAGATGCGTCAACGCCGATTGACGTTGTCCGCAGGGATCCCCCAGACACCGAAGCCCCGGGAGCGGGCAATCTTTTCCAGGGTCTGGTACTCGAAGGGCGCATCCGGCAGGGCAACCGCCCAGCCCTGCTGCAGCAGGTAGGCGCTCAGGTCCTCCCCCTCATCGAAACTCGAGCTGTTGACGCGGCACCAGCCGACCAGGCTGCGGTCTTCGTTCTCACTGATAATTTCACAGCGGACAAACCCATCTATTTTTCGTTCCAGGGCGACCACTGCCCGCGAACCGCACACCGGGGGGTTACGATTCCTGGCGCAGGTTCGATTGGTATCGGGAATGTGGATACCGTGCAGGTATACGGTCTTGCCTTTAATCCTCAGCGATCCGTTTTCATTGACCCTGGCATAGCTGTGCAATTCCCTGGCATGAGAGGGTGTCACGAAACCGACAACTGCTAAGAGCAGCAGAATCCGCGTAATTTGGCACAGGCGATCACTCTTCATAAAGCTACTGATATTAAGCCCGTTGTTGTAATGAACTTGAATGCGTCCACACAGTCTATTAGTCAGCCGATGAAAAACAAAGGTTCAACTTATGCGCCAGATTTTCCTGCTGATTGCCGCTTTATGTTCAGCTATCCCTGCTGCAGCCGCCGAATTCGCCACCGCGTTCTTCGCCGGCGGCTGTTTCTGGTGCATGGAGTCAGATTTCGAGAAACGCGAGGGGGTGAGCGATGTCGTCTCCGGCTTTACCGGCGGCACGCTGAAGAACCCGACCTATTCGGGTAACCACCAGGGACACTTCGAAGCCATCAAGGTCACCTACGACCCCGATGTGGTGAGCTACCAGCAGTTGCTGGACCTTTTCTGGGTCAATATCGACCCCTTCGATAATACTGGACAATTCTGCGACAAGGGCTTCAGTTACCGCAGCGCCATTTTCCCCGGCAACGCTGAAGAGCGGGCACTGGCAGAGGCCTCCAGAGCTGCGGTGGAAGCGAAGTTTCCCGACGCCAGGGTCTACACCGAAATCAGGGACGCCAGTGAATTCTGGCCCGTGGAGGACTACCACCAGGACTATTCAAAAAAGAACCCACTGCGCTATAAGTACTACCGCTGGAATTGCGGCCGCGACCAACGCCTGGAAGCGATATGGGGACCGTCCGCCGGGAATTGAGGCCAGGCAAACTGCCCACGTGATCTATACTCAGTGGTGAGCGCTGTTCACGGACACAGGAGTTCTCACCCATGAGTTACCATATCTACAAGAAAGTCGAAGTGGTCGGTTCTTCCGACAAGAGTACTGACGATGCGATCAGGAATGCGATAGAGGTAGCCTCCCATTCCCTGGAGCACATGGACTGGTTCGAGGTGGTCGAAACCCGGGGAGAAATCAGGAATGGGGTTATTACCTACTTCCAGGTCACCCTCAAAATCGGATTCCGCCTGAATGACGAGGCCGGCTAAGGCCGGCCACCCGGGTTTATTTCAGCGGCTCAACCCTTGGCAGGGTAATCTTCAACTTGCCGTTCTTGAACAACTTGGCATGGCTTCCATCCAGGTCAACCGCTGCCGGTAACGTGACCGACTGGTAGAAGGAAATACTGCGGGAAACCCGCTCTTCGGCCTTGCCCCGTTTCTTCGGTTTGCCCGATTCACTGTGGGAGCCGAATATTTTCAGGGTATCACCGACTACCTCGATCTCGATTTCCTGTGTGGAAAAGCCCTCGACTATCGCCTCGACCACGATGTTCTTTTTCTGCTCCTTGATCTCCAGATCAATGGGCGACACCAGTTCCATTTGCGCATCCAGCCAGTCGGCGACCGGGTCACCCAGTGCCGAGCCGCGGTCGAGGAATATGTGGTAGGCGCGCTCGCGAATCCTCTCTTCCAACTCGTCGAAGGCAGCGCCCAGCTTGTTGCCGATATTGACCACGGGTAAATCCGGGGAACCTTTTTTCGCCATGATATCTCTCCTTTACGGCGTACCGTAGTCGATGGATATCTGTCAATCTTCGTGCGCACCGGTGGTCAAGTCGTTGCTGCAGATCAATCTATCAACGAAAAATGACAGTAAAGCCACCGATCTGCGCCGATTTTATCGCCCGGACGATGAATTTCTGGTATCGGGAGTCCATACTTGTGCTATCGAAATGCCTTGTCGGGTCCAACCCCACTACTCGAGTTCGTAAGGCAGGGCCGGCTTTCACCCGAAGGGAGAGATCCAAATGAAAAATAAAGCCTTAAAGCTTGTCCTTCTAACCTTGTCCTGCTTTATGGGAACCACGGTGTTCGCCGCCGGAGGTACGGTGAAATCGCGCACCGGCATTGCCCCGGATCGCTATGTCTACTTCCCGGGGACAGAGGAACTGTCCAAGGGCGAAATCCGCCTGATTGCATGCGGTACGGGATTGCCCGCGGCACGCCGCGACCAGGCGGCTACCTGCTGGCTGGTGGAACTGGGCAACGGCGACAAGTTCTTTTTCGATATCGGCACCGGCTCCATGGCCAATGTCGCGGCACTGATGATCCCCTATGACTTCCTGGACAAGGTATTCCTGACCCACCTGCACACCGATCACTGGGGCGACCTGGCGACGTTGTGGGCCGGTGGATGGACCGCCGGGCGCACGGGCGCGCTGAAAGTGTGGGGACCCAGTGGCGCCACCGAGGACATGGGCACGGCCTACGCGGTAAAACACTTCCTCAAGGCCTTCAACTGGGACGCCGCCACACGCAATGCAAAACTCAGCCCGGAACCGGGCAAAATCAGTGTCACCGAGTTCGACTACCGCGGGATCAACAAGGTGGTCTACAAGGAAGATGGTGTGACCATACGCTCCATCCCCGCGATCCACGCCGGTGACGGGGCCGTGAGTTTCATCCTGGAGTACGCCGGCCTCAAGGTGGTGATAGGCGGCGACACCTTCCCCAACAAGTGGTTCATCGAATACGCAAAGAGCGCCGATGTTGCCATCCACGAGGTCTTCCTGACCCCGACCGACCTGGTCAGGTTCTACGGCCAGTCACCGGGCCAGGCACTTGGCGTCGGCACCCAGGTGCATACTTCCCCGCCCGCCTTCGGCAAGGTGATGAGCACCATCAAGCCAAAGCACGCCATCGGCTACCATTTCTTCAATGAGAAGGGTACCCACGACGACATCTACGACGGTGTGCGCACTACCTACGACGGCCCCCTGACCCTGGCTACCGATGACATGGTGTGGAATATCAGCAAGGACGGGATCCAGGTGCGCGACATCATCTCGCCGGACCAGGCCTGGTCGGTTAACGGCCCGACACCGCCTCCGCCACCACCAGCCCCGGGCACCGTGCCTGACCC
>JAACFI010000277.1 GCA_009937575.1 Haliea sp. | reverse complement strand
TGGCGCTCTCGAAGAAGGCCGCATCGGTGCCGACCACCACCCGCATCTTGTCCTTGCGCACCGCCTTGAGGATGGTCTTCGCCGCCTTGTCCACCGGCATCGCCATGCGTTCCACCAGGGCCTTGGTTTTGGCGAAGGCGTCCTGGTCCTCGGCGCTTTCCAGGGCGGCGGCCATGATGTTGGTGCGGATCGCCCCCGGGTACACCACGGTGACCCCGACCCCCTCGCCGTGCAGCTCCGCCCACAGGGATTCGCTGAAACCCTTGACCGCAGACTTGGTGGCCGCGTAAGAGGTCTGCTCCGGTGGCCCCATAAAAGCCACCATGGAAGACAGGTTGATTATATGGGCTTTGCCGGCCTGTTCCTTCAGGTGGGGCAGGAAAAAGTGGCAGCCGTAAATCATGCCCCAGATGTTGATGCCGATGATGCGTTCCCAGTCCTGGAGGCTGTGCCCCTCGAAACTCTTGGCGTAGGTGATACCGGCATTGTTGAACAGCAGGTTGACCCGGCCGTGTTTGGCCACCACATCGTCAGCCAGGGCTTCCATGGCGGCGGCATCACTGACATCCGCCACGTGCTGGGTGACCTTTAGCTTCTTGTTGTCGATTTTCTTTTTTGTCTCCTGCATACCCTTGCGGCTGACATCCACCAGGGCCAGGTGACAGCCCTTTTTGGCCAATTGCAGGGCCAGGGCCTGGCCGATACCACTGCCGCCGCCGGTGACGACCGCCACGAGGTCTTCGAACTTCCTGACTGACATCTCCTTCTCCCTATGAATCGCCTGTTGTATTGCTTCGAGTATAGGCAACTTTGGGAGACCGGTAGGGGCTATAATTGAACCATGCAAGCATTAGACTGTTTACAGCATCGGGAGGACACCCGACAACAGATTTCCAGTAACCTGCAGGTGTTCGAGCCGCTACGGCAGACGGCGGATGACCTGCGACGGGCAGCGGTGGCGGTGACGATCACCCACCACGGGGACGAGTCTGCACTGATTCTCACCCGGCGGGCTGGCAGTCTGCGAGAACACCGGGGCCAGTGGGCCATGCCCGGCGGCAGAATCGATGCCGGTGAAACCGCGGTGCAGGCGGCGCTGCGGGAACTCCACGAAGAGATCAACCTGGAGGTGGATGAATCCCAGGTGCTGGGCACCCTGGACGATTACATCACCCGCTCAGGTTACAACATTACCCCGGTGGTGGTTTGGAGCGAAGTGGACTGGGAGGACCTGCACCCCAACCCGGGTGAGGTCGCCTCAATCAATCCCTTTACCTTCAGCGAACTGTCGCGAACTGACTCGCCGATACTCCAGTCCATTCCACAGAGTGAACGGCAGGTGCTGTCCATGCACTTTGGGGATGACGATGTGATTTTCGCCCCCACCGGGGCCATGCTCTACCAGTTCCGGGAGGTGGCGATCCGCGGCAGGGCAACCCGGGTACTGCACTTCGAGCAGCCGGTATTTGCCTGGAAATAATGGATGATTGTTCAGACTGCCTTTGCATTGCTGTTCCTGGTGGTTCCGGCGGGCATTATCTGGCTTGCCCATCACCAGCGCTGGGCCGGGAAGCTCGGGGTTATCGTCCTGTGCTATGGCGCGGGGCTGCTGCTGGGGAATACCGGCCTGGTTCCCTCCACGGTGCTGCCGCTGCAACAGGCCGTTACCGATATTGCTATCGTCCTGGGCCTGCCCCTGCTCCTGTTTACCCTGGATATCCGCCAGTGGAGCCGCATCGCGGGCAAAGCCATGCTCTCCATGGTGCTGGCTACGACATCCGTGGTTGCCCTGGCATCGGGGCTGTTCTTTGTCTTTCGGGGGCATGGGGTGGACTCCGCCAGCCACTTTGCCGCCATGTCGGTGGGCGTTTACACCGGCGGCACACCCAACCTCGCAGCGATAAAGGCGGGGCTGGAAATTCCCCACAGCGAATATATCGTGTTCCACAGCCTGGATACCCTGGTTGGTGCAAGCTACCTGCTGTTCATGCTGAGCCTCGGGGTTCCGCTGTTTCGCAGCCTGTTGAATCCACCGGTAGCGGTGCTGGAACCGGGTGCCGGGGACGAGCACCACTTTAACGATGATGACTTCACCGAGTTGCTGGACAGGCACAAACGTCCCGAGATAGCAAAGGCAATCGGCCTTTCGGCCCTGGTCGTCGCGCTGTCCCTGGGCCTGTCGGAATGGCTGGCGCGGGTGTTTGCGGTGGACAACAGTTCCGCCACGGTGATAGTGGCACTGACCAGCTTTGGTATCCTGTTGTCCCTGATTCCCGGTGTGAGGCAGATGTATCTGTCTTACAAGCTGGGGATGTACCTCATTTACGTGTTTTGCTTTGTCGTCGCCTCCATGGCCAGCCTGGAGAATCTAGTCCGGGTCGATGTGGCAGTCGCAGTCTTCCTCTTCGGGACGATACTGGGAAGCCTGTTGCTGCATGCGCTGTTGTGCAGGCTGGCGGGCATCGACAGTGATACGTTTATGGTGACGTCGGTCGCGGCTGTCTGCAGCCCGCCTTTCGTACCGATGATGGCCAGGGCCCTGGGCAACCCCGGGGCCATGCTGTCGGGTATGACCACGGGGATTATCGGCTACGCCCTGGGCAATTACCTCGGTATCAGCCTGGCCCTGTTTCTGCAGGAATTCTGAATGGAGCGAACAGCAACATGAGCAAGCACATACCGATGCCGGAACAGGGCTGCGACAGCGATGCAATTCTCGCCAGCCTGGAGGCCTTCAAAGCACGGGATCCTGAGTACAAGGACGGTAAAGTCTGGAGTCTGGTGTACTACCTGGATGAACAGCATTCCTCTTTCCTGAAAGAGTCTTATCATCGCTACGCCTGCGAGAATGGCCTTAACCCCGGTGCCTTCAAGAGCCTCAAGCAGATGGAAACCGAGGTGATCAGTGCGACGGCGGATATTCTGAATGGCACGGACGAAGTCTGCGGGGTAGTGACCTCCGGTGGTACCGAGAGTTGCCTGATGGCGGTAAAGACCTACCGGGACATGGCCAGGGACCGGCGCCGGGTGAGAAAACCGGAGATGATTCTTCCCGAGACCGCCCATGTTGCCTGGTTCAAGGCCTCTGAGTACTTTGGGGTAACAGTACGCCTGGTGCCCCTTAAGAGTGACTTTACGCCTGACCTGAAAAAACTGAAGCGCCTGATCAACCGCAACACCGTGATGATTCTGGGCAGCGCACCGGAATACCCTCACGGGGCGATCGATCCTATCGAGGAGATAGGATCGATCGCGCAGAAAAAAGGTATTCCCCTGCATGTAGATGCCTGCGTCGGGGGCTTTATCCTTCCTTTCATGGAAATGAATGGCGAATCCGTGCCCCTGTGGGATTACCGCGTGCCCGGGGTTACCTCGATATCGGCGGATATTCACAAGTACGGTTACGCTGCCAAGGGCGCTTCCACCATTACCTATCGCAACCTGGACTACCTGCGTTACCAGATGTTTGTCTACCAGGACTGGCCCGGTGGTGTTTTTGCCTCCTCGGCGCTACTGGGTACCCGGCCCGGTGGCGCCTACGCGGCCGCCTGGGGGGTCACCCGGTATTTCGGTAAGGCCGGCTACCGCAAGCTGGCGCAGGATACCCTGGAGGCGGTGAACCGTTTGAAGGAGGGAATCGTCGCCATTCCCGGGCTGGAAATCATGGGCTCGCCCCAGGGTCCGTTGTTTTCCTACCGGTCCACTGACCCGGGCCTGAATATTTACGCGGTGGGGGATCAGATGGACGCCCAGGGCTGGCAGGTGAACCGCAACCAGCACCCCCCCGGCCTGCACGCCATGGTCACAGCGCAGCACCTGCAGGTGGTCGACCAGTACCTGCAGGATTTACGAACTGCCGTGGAAACCGTCCGGGCCAATCCCGAACTGGCCAAGCAGGGGGGAGCGGCAACCTACGGCATGCTGGCCCATGTGCCATTGCGGGGAATGGTCAAGAAAAAAGTGCTTGAGATGTATTCCGAGCAGTACCGCGCCGGCGGGGGTGAGCTGGACCTGGCAGCGGGTTCTGGATCAGGTGTCGGTGGAGGGGGTGGAAAAGGCCTGCTGGATTCCCTGGTGCAACGTTATGTGGATTACAAGTCGCGCAGGGGGTGAGAGTCGCTCACCCCCTGCCACTAAATCGGTCCACCGGTTCCGATTATCCCATGCGGTGCAGTGCGCAGAGTTTGTTACCCGCCGGGTCGCGCAGGTAAGCCAGGTACAGCTTGCCGATACCACCCTCGCGGACGCCCGGGGGGTCTTCGCAGGTGGTGCCCCCATTGGCGACACCCGCCGCATGCCAGGCGTCCGCCAGCTCGGGGCTTGCTGTGGCAAAGCCGACGGTACTGCCGTTGCCGTGGGTGGCGGGCTGCCCGTCGATGGGCTGGGTGATTGCGAAGATGCCGGTGTCGGTGAAGTAGAAGCAGCGGCCCTGGTCGTCCATCACCCCGGGCCCATGGCCCAGCGCTCCCAGTATGGCGTCGTAAAACTGCTTTGATTCCTCGACGTTGTCGGCGCCGATCATGACATGACTGAACATAGGTGCTCTCCCTGGTTGTGTTCCTGGTTGGAGACTACAGTCTAGCCGCTGTCGGCTGAGATACAAAGGAGTGTTGCGCCGTGAACTGTGACACTATTGGCGTAGAAGAACCATGTGAAATCCCAACATGGATTTAACCTGTTCCCATATATCGTAATAGGCCGCGAACTATGGCTACAGCCGTTCCACTCATAAGGTCGTCCCTGCTGGCGGAGTTTCCCGCCCTGGTGGTGGAACTTGGCGGAAACCTGGAGGAAATACTGGAGGAGGCGCGGCTCAGCCTGGAGCAGATTGAGCAGCCCACCCTGTTGATCCCCTTCGACAAGCAGGTTCGGCTGCTGCAGATTGCGGCGCAGCAATGCAGTTGCGAGCATTTCGCCCTGGAATTGGCCCGGCGGCAGGACATGGCGGTGTTTGGCGCACTGAGTATTCTGACTGTCCAGGCCGGTAGTGTGGGTCACGCGCTGCAGATGTTCGGCCGCTACCTGCACTACAGCGTGCAGGCAGTGCGATTGGAGATAAGGGAACAGGGTGGCCTGGTATTTTTCGTGGTGGACAGTCCCTTTGTCATCGCCGCAGGAAGCGACCAGTTCTGGGATCACGCCGTTGCGCTGCAATGCACGGTGATCCGGATGGTCTGCGGCGATAGCTGGGCACCGCGCTCGACCTTTCTGCGCCGGGCTGAGCCAAGGGAGGCCGGGCCGTACAGTCGTTACTTCCGTTGCGCGGTGGCCTTCGGCAGCGATTTCAGCGGCCTGGTTTTTCCGCAGGAAGTGCTTGAACGCCCGATCAGCGGTGCTATCGACGCCGTACCCCAGCAGCTCCAGCAGTACCTGAGATCCACTTATGAGGGCGATTTCCTCGAACAGGTGCGTCGGGTGATCAACAGCTTGCTGCCCACCCACAACTGTACTGCCGCTAGTGTGGCGAACTGCATGGGATATAGCCAGCGTACGCTGCAGCGGAAACTGGCGTCTGAACAGACCGGCTTTCAGCAGCAACTGGACAAGGTCCGATCCGAACTGGCCATCAGCTACCTGCAGGAGCCTCTTTTCAGCCTTACCGATATCACCGAATTGCTGGGATTCGCCGAGTCCGGTGTGTTTACCCGCAGCTTCAAACGCTGGTTCGGGGTCACCCCTTCGAAATGGCGTTCCCGGCGCTTCGCTTGATGGTGCGCTGACTGCTTGGCATGATATATCAATTAGTGGCGTGAATTATCAAAACTTGATTGCTTGAACTCCCTATCATTCCCCTCAACAACTACCCCAAGGAGATCAGTGATATGGCGACCGCGGCACTTGAGACACAACCGGGACAAGGTCTGAACGGCCCCGATCAGCAATTGATGCAGAAGCAGTCCGGTATCTGGAATACCCTGATGGACCGCTACTTCCGACTTGATTTTGAAGG
The DNA here is from genome assembly GCA_009937575.1 of Haliea sp. Taxonomy (GTDB): domain Bacteria; phylum Pseudomonadota; class Gammaproteobacteria; order Pseudomonadales; family Halieaceae; genus JAACFI01. The sequence goes on along the minus strand of JAACFI010000277.1, from coordinate 99 downwards.
CTTCGAAAAACTGCCGGATGAGCCCTGCCTGCTGATCGGTGTGCACTCCGGGGGGCCGCTTACCATGGATGCCTGGACAGTCATTATGGCGTGGTGGCG
>JAACFI010000276.1 GCA_009937575.1 Haliea sp. | reverse complement strand
TAAAAAATTCAGTGGACAGTGAAATAGCTGCTCATACCTTGGCTGCAAATCGCTGGGAGGGGCCCATACCAGGTCTATCTGCACGGGCGCGTAATCCGGGCGAGACATCTGCCGCAACAACTTAAGGATCCAGGCCGTCCAGCCGTCACTGTGGCAGCGGCGCAAGGTATTGCTGTAGCTCACCAGCGGGCGCGTTACCAGGTAGGCGACATCGCCCTCCTCCACAAACCGGGTATCGTCGAGCGTGGTAGCCATAGCGAAGTAACGTTCGAGCCGCTGGCAGAACGAACGCAGGGTCGGACTGTATAACAGGGCCACCCCGAGGGCGTGATAAGAGGTGGGCTGCAGGAATTCGACGAAGCGCAGGCCGAAGGCCGGATCACCGGTCGCTTCCACCGCAAGGCATATCATGCGATCCAGAGCATGACTGGGCAGACGGCTGTTAACGTCAAATTGCGAGAGTTCGACTTCTCCGGCCTGCAGAATAGGCCCCGGATCAAGCCCGTAGGATTCAATTGCCTGGCTAAGCGCCAGCACATTGCCTCGCGAGGTGGTATGTCGACCTCTGGAAGTACTCACAACATAAAATGTAACTATTTGAATGTTATGAGTTTTATTCTAGGCGCGGCACTCCCGCCTGTCCACCATGGCAAATAGAGGGACAGTTACCTTCACTCGATTCAGCAGGTGTTGATTGCCTCTACCCCGTTTGGAATTAAGGTAACTATACCCCTATTTCCCCACGGTGTATTCGCGCAGCCAGGAATCGGCAGAGACTGGTACGAATCGGCCCTTTTCCTCCAAAGGAAAACGAATCGGCTGGCCGGGGAACACGCCTTTGAGCACACGAGAGTCCTTCACCACGATCGTGCCGTGTACCAACACGTAGGGAATACCTGTAGATGGCAAACCATTGGTCCCGCTCTGGAAAGTGGCGTGCTCGGTGACGTTCTCCGGGTCGAATACAACGATGTCTGCAACCATTCCTTCTTGCATGCGACCCCGCTCCCGCATCGCTTTCAGGCCGGTGTCTCCAAGGTGCTTGGCAGGCCAATAGCTGAGTTGGCTGAGGGTGTGCATCAGCGGCACACCGTTCTCCCGGGCTATGCGCAGGGTAACCGCATGGGTGCCGGCGGTTCTCGGATGGCCGGCATAGTTCTCGTAAGGCGAATCCCAGTCGAGAGGCTTGCCATCTGCATCCAGGCCGGGCATGCCGTCTCCCGCCACGATAAAATGTTCTACCTTGGTCCACTCCGGCAGCCACTTTTTGCGCGGTGGGCTATAGGCCACCAGTACACGGCCCGGCTCATTCTTCGCAAATTCCAGGAATTCCTCTTTGGTCACAAAACGATCGAGTTGAGGGTCAAAGATAGTTTCCTCGTACTTGAAGCCCATGGCTTTTTCCCAGGTGTCCGGGGCAACCACCGAGGCGCCGTAATTACCGGAGCCGGCAATCCAGGGATAGTAGGTCGCCCACACATTGTGCCCCTGGGCGCGGGCCAGGGCCATCTTCTCCTGGTTCTCCCACCAACCGTAGTCGTTGTCGTGGTGAACCTGCAGCGGTGCTTTCAGGGCAACAGCGTTCATCAGCACCTCGTTGACACCGGTAGGGCTTTCGGTGGGCGTGGCAGCACTGGGATGAAAGCGATGATGCACCGAGGTCATCCGTCCGTAGCGTGCCGCGGCGCGCTGTGCCTCCAGCATCTCGTAGGTCATGATGCCCTTCTGGGCATAGCCGATGGTCGAACCCACGCCGATCGCTCCCTGGCGCAGGCCTTCATCCAGGATGCCGGTAACCTCATTCATCTGTTCGACACTACTACGGGTAACCGACCATCCGTCCACGCCGTCCTCGGATGCGTGTGCGCGGATATCGAAAAAGAAGGGCGCGTAGATATTTGCACCCTCGAGTTCGAGCCCATCATGCACACGCATACGCGCAAATTCCTGGCCGACTGTCGTACCAAAGTTGGCCTGTGTTTTACCTTCCCGAGCGGCATACCAATCACCAATATTGAGCGCCCCGACCTCCAGGTCCATTTGGGTGGTGACACCATCGCGCAGGTTCACCTTGATACCCCAGGGGCCCAGGCCATGCTGTTCAAGGTCGATAAAACCCGGTGCCACCACGTGGCCGGCGGCATCAATCGTTTCCTTACCCCGGATGGCTTCCTCGGTGATGCGCTCGATCCGTCCATTGCGGATGCCCACATTGCTTACGCCATCGAAGCTGGTTTCCGGATCCATAACTCGGCCGTTGAGGATTACGAGGTCGTAATCCTTGGACACGGCCTGCCCAAAAGGGAGTGAACACATAACCAGAGCGGCAATTAGTTGGAAGCTTCGCATTTACCATGTCCTTGTAGGCGTGGACGTCAGGTCACGCATTAGTCGGCAACAGGTGAATTCAAAGAAGAGATGATCGCAGAGTTCGCCTGGAGATTCTTGGCAGAATGGGAATATTTCTTTCCCGTTAGCTTGTAGGGAAGCTGATGGGGGTAACTGTCCCCCTAATTACAATTGACTTCAATCGATAACTTTACGACCAGTTCCAAAGATCAACCAGACGACGATGCCAAATACATTCAACATCGCTGCAGTAATAAAACCCCAACTGTAACTACCCGTGGTATCCACCAGCCAACCGATCATGGGGATAGCGATAACCCCGGGAATATTGCCGATGGTACCCACCACACCGGTAAGAAAGCCTCGATAGCGAGGCGCCAATTCAAGTACCGTGGGATCGGCTCCCGAATAACAGGCGGCCAGCGCAGCCATGGCACCGCAGGTCGCGAACAGGGCCATGGCCGGCGATGCCGCGAAGGGGATAAGCGCCAGGAATACCATGGCACCCCCCAGACCAATCACCTGCATCAATTTACGCACGAAATCCAGGTCGCGACCGCGGGCGAGCAGACCGTCGGAATAGCCGCTGGCCACATAAAGCATCAGGGACATGGCGATCCACGGCAGAGCGGCAAACAGGCCTGATCCCGCCAGCGAAATACCCTGCACCGCGCTGAAATAGCTGGGCAGCCAGGCAAGGAATACGTATACCATCCAAAGCGCACAGAACTTGTTGATAATCAGCGCCCATACGGCCGGGTGGCGCAGGATCTTACGCACCGGAATCGACGTATCATCGCCGTCGTCCCCGCCATTGTCAGCAAGCAGTGTTCGCTCCTGCTCACTGATTTGCGGGTGCGAGGCAGGATCATCCCGGGCCACTCGAAACCAGTATACGCACCAGGCCAGCCCCAGCAGCCCGAATGTATAGAATGCGGATTGCCAGCCGAAAGCCTCTACCAGGAAACCGCTGGCTATCAACCCACCAGGCGCACCGATGGTGGCGCCGCTCACCACGATAGCCAGCAACCTGGCGCGCTCGTTCTGCGGCATCCAGCGCCCCATAAATGCGTAGGTGGCCGGTACCGCGAAGCCCTCAGCTATACCCAGCGCCACGCGTGTAATGATCAAGGCTGTGAAGGAAAAACTTGCCGCCGCGGGGGTTACCAGCGTAAGGAGAGAGAACCCCAGCACTGCCAGGCCAACCATACGTGCGGCACCGATGCGGTTAACGATCCAACCCCCGAGCAACTGTGAGCTGAGATAGCCGAGGAATACAGACCCCATCACCAACCCCTTGGTGGTTTCGTTCCAGCCGAATTCCGCCTGCATGGGGATCGAGGCGACGGACATATTTACCCGATCCGCGTAACTCAGGAACCAGGCAACGGCCAGGGTGATCATCATCGAGCGTCGTAAAGACACGGGAATGCCTCAGCATTGACTTAAGAGACCATGATGCCGGTTTACACCCGCTGAACTAATGGCAATTCGGGCATTTTTTGGGCTAGCCGCAAAGCACCTGAACTGCCCGAATTGACCTGTTGATTCACCCCCTCGCCGTTAATACTTGCTCCTGTAAATTCCGCAGTTGACAACGACCGCTACCAGGCAACAGGAGCATTTCATGAGTCCACTGGAGGCCATTCTGGTCTGTGCCACCATTTACGCGATTGGCGATTATGTTTCGAGCAAGAGCAAGGCCATGTTGCCTATGCTGTTTGTATCAGGATTCCTGCTGCTGCTGGGCTTCTGGACGATTCTGCCCTCAACGCTGCTCGAAGACACAGGGCTGTTCCCGGTCAGCGCTTTGCTGGCTCCTATGTTCGTGGTTCATCTGGGCACCATGCTCAACCTGGAAGAAATGAAGAAAGAGTACAAAACCGTCGTCATCGCGCTCGGGGCTGTCGTCGCAATCTCATTGCTGTTGTTCTTTGTCGGCTCAGGGATGATCGGACAGCAATATGCCGCCTCGGCAGCGGGACCGATCAGCGGAGGGTTGGTTGCGGTACTGATCGTACAGGAAACCGCGGGGTCCCTGGGACTCGATGACATCGCCATCTTCGTTACCATACTATTTGTCCTGCAGCTGTTTATCGGCCTGCCCATCGCAGCTACCTGCCTTTCCCGCGAGGCCCGAATAGAGATCGAGGGGTACCGCAACCGAGGTGGCGAGGCGACTAATATCGACACTGATGCATTGGCCGCGTCTGAACCCAGGTGGCGACTTTTCCCGGCTACGCCAGTTGATTTGCAAACCCCGTTCATACTGCTTATGAAGTTACTGGTGATAACCTGGTTGGCGATATTTCTCGCCGATCTGATGGGCGGCGTCATCAACAAATTTGTAGTGGCGCTTATTCTTGGCATCCTGTTCAAGGAGCTTGGACTCCTTGAGATCAAGATCCTGGAGAAAGCCAACGGCGCCGGCCTCACTCTATTCCTGTTGTTCCTGCTGGTTTATTGGTATCTGCCGAAGGCCACACCAGAATCGCTGTTGTCTCTGGTATATCCTATCGTCGTGGTGTTTGTGCTGGGCATTATTGCTGTGGCTGTTACGGCCCTGGGCATGAGCAGACTATTCGGCTATTCCTGGCGACTGTGTATGGCTATCGGGATTTCCTGCATGTTTGGCTTTCCTGGTACCTATATCATTCCTGAAGAGGTGGCCAAGGCGCATGGGAAAACTGAAGAGGAACGGGCTTACCTTTTGGGTATGTTCCTGCCGAAAATGCTGGTGGCGGGGTTTGTGACGGTGAGTATTGCCTCGGCGTTTGTTTCGGGGTTTATGGTGAAGTTGTTGTAAAGTCGTCAGATCATTTGAAAATTGAACAATGAAGAAACTCCTACTCTGATGGTGCGCAGTGCGCACCCTACGGTCACTCCGATCTAAGATAGGGTGCGCATTGCGCACAATAAAAAAGGGATGCTTTCGCACCCCTTTTTTATTCCGTTTCGTGATCAAACGTTTCAAAGCCCCCGCAACCCCTCAGCCATCCGCTCAAAACTCCAGATGGCACGGTCCCAGATCATCTGCCGCCACTCGTCTTTCACGCAGTAGAAACAGTCGCGCATCTCCTGCTTGATGGCCCTGCCCTGTTCGGACTCCAGGTCGCCTTTGAGATGCAGCCAGTTGTCAGCCCTGATGGCCTTGATCACGCGATCGAACTCGACCGTGCCGTATTCATTGACCAGGGCGAAGCTCCGGTGATCGGGGAGTATTCTGTGCAAAGACGATACAATGGGGCCTTCTGCCACCGCGGCGGTTTCGCCGTACTCACCAGCATTGATGGCGATGATTTCCTCCCCAAACCAGTTCTGTAATTCCACATACTCCGGAGAAGCCTTGGCGTAGGCGTGGATCAAATCTCCGTGGCCGTAGGGACCGAGACCCGTATGAATATCCATCAGCGCGACATTCTTTTGCCCCGCCAGGATCTCCGGCAATACCTTGTGCATGGTCTCGTTGGACCAGGTCGCACCGGTACCGCCGTAGAAAATGCCCTGGGGGTCCACGCGTTGCCCGCTCATCACCGCCTTCTGGTAGTTGGCGACCCCATTCTCTTTGATCCAGGCCTGCATGGCGGCCTCGGATTCCTCGCCGAACTGCTCGGGCAGGACAAGGTCTTTGACTTCGAGATAATACTCGTTTGAATCCTGGGGCTGATTGAAATCTACATAGTTGCGATTCAGATCGACGTTGTCCTCATTCACCC
>JAACFI010000275.1 GCA_009937575.1 Haliea sp. | reverse complement strand
ACTGCAGCCCAGCCCCGGACAGTAGGCGAGGCAATCAGCTATTATCACGATGCCCTGGAAGCCGGCGATGTACACTTCGGGCACGGCACGGATAACGCCTGGGACGAGGCCGTACAGCTGGTGCTGTCGGTGGCGGACCTGCCCCTGGATGCCGATGACGGGGTCCTGCCCCATCCGCTGGGCGAGGACATGCGCGAGCGTCTGGAGGCGCTGCTGCGCCGCCGGATAGAAGAGCATATTCCCCTGCCTTACCTGCTGGGGCGTGCCTGGTTTGCCGGCCTGGAGTTTCGCTGTGACCGTCGCGCGATTGTTCCACGCTCGCCCCTGGCGGAGCTGATCCTCAACGGCTTTAACCCCTGGTATGCGGGCCCGTCGCCACAACGGGTGCTGGACCTGTGCTGCGGTGGCGGTTGCATTGGCCTGGCAGTGGCCCACTACTTCCCGGAAGCGCGGGTGGACCTGGTAGATATCGACAGCGACGCGCTCGCCCTGGCGGCAGAAAATCGCAAGCTGCTGGATCTGGAGCAGCAGGTGGCTATCCTCCAATCCGACCTGTTTCAGCAGGTGGGTGAACAGCGCTACGACCTGATCGTCAGTAACCCGCCCTACGTGGACGCCGCCGACCTGGCCGCCATGCCGGCGGAGTACCGGCATGAGCCGGAACTGGCACTGGGGTCGGGCGCCGACGGTCTGTACCTGACGCGCCGTATTCTCGTCGAAGCCCGCCAGTATCTTCACGATCACGGCCTGCTGGTAGTGGAGGTGGGTAACAGCTGGGAGGCCCTTGAGCAGGCCTGTCCGCAGGTGCCCTTTACCTGGCTGGAATTCGCTCACGGCGGACACGGGGTGTTCGCGCTGACCGCCGGGGAACTGCAAGATTACGCAGAAAGCTTGGGCGGATAGGCATATAATAGCGGCATTTTCTGGTAGTCCACGGTAGCAATATGGCGGGTAACAGCATCGGCAAACTCTTCACGGTGACCAGCTTCGGCGAGAGTCACGGCCCGGCCCTGGGCTGTGTGGTCGACGGCTGCCCGCCCGGCCTGCCCCTCGAGGCTGGTGATATGCAGGCGGACCTGGACCGGCGCAAACCCGGCACGTCCCGCTTTACCACCCAGCGCCGTGAGGCGGACGAGGTGCGTATTCTCTCGGGTGTATTCGAGGGCGTCACCACCGGCACTTCTATCGGCCTGTTGATCGAGAACACTGACCAGCGCTCAAAAGACTACTCCAATATCAAGGACACTTTCCGACCGGCTCACGCGGATTACACCTACAACCAGAAATACGGTTTTCGCGACTATCGCGGCGGTGGACGTTCCTCTGCCCGCGAGACCGCCATGCGGGTTGCGGCAGGGGCCATCGCCAAGAAGTACCTGCACCAGCGTTACGGCATACAGGTACGCGGATACCTGGCGCAGTTGGGGCCCATTGCGGCGCAGAGCATCGACTGGGAGGTGGCAGAGACCAACCCGTTTTTCTGTCCTGACGTTGACAAGGTGCCTGAAATGGAGGCTTTTATGGCCGCACTCAACAAGCAGGGGGATTCCATCGGCGCCCGTATCAACGTGGTGGCCAGCGGTGTAATGCCCGGCCTCGGTGAGCCGGTGTTCGACCGCCTGGACGCGGATATTGCCAGCGCGATGATGGGCATCAACGCGGTCAAGGGCGTAGAGATCGGCGCCGGTTTTGCCAGTGTCGAGCAACACGGCAGCGAACACCGGGACCTGCTGACCCCCGACGGTTTCGTCGGCAACAACGCCGGGGGTGTGCTGGGAGGGATTTCCAGCGGCCAGGACATTACCGTGAGCCTGGCGTTGAAACCTACCTCCAGTATCCGCCAGCCCGGTGCCACCATCGATACATCGGGCAATGCCATGGAGATGGCAACCCACGGGCGCCACGACCCCTGCGTGGGCATACGCGCCACCCCCATCGCCGAGGCCATGCTGGCCATCGTGCTGATGGATCACGTCCTCCGCCACCGGGCGCAGAATATGGACGTGGATTGCAGTACCCCGGCGATCCCCGCAGCGGCACCCGGCGACAGCGACGCCGGGGCGTAACCGGCGTTTGACCGTGTCCCGCGGAAACCGGCGCTACATCCGTACTGTTCTGCTCGGCATTGTGGCCATGGCGGCCCTGGTGTGGACGGCCGTGGACCAGTTCGGTATTTCCCGGCGGGAGATCAGTGAACTGTTCCTGGGTACCGTGCTGGTGGTGGGAATGGTGATTGCGGCGGCAGCGGTGATGGCGCTTTTGTGGATAGTCCTGCGGCGCCTGTTGTCCGGCCCCCGCGACTAGATGCTCGTCTTGCTCTCTCGCAAGGCCTGTACCCCGCGGATGACAAAATGCAGGAAGGCGATCCACAGGCAGACGTAGGCCAGGGTAAACCCCCAGTCCGCCAGCGAGTAGCCGATGGCGATGCCGATGATCGGCAACATGGCCAGCCAGTGGCCTGGCACCCAGGCATCACTGCGCCAGGAAATGACGATGGCGCTGACCGCGGAGAGGATCATCAGGCCGGCGAAAATCGGTTGCGCCCAGCCGTAGAAGTACATCAGTCCCCCCAGGACCAGAGAGATAATGCCGGCGCTCGAGTGAATAAGGGCACCCACATCGAGTGTCTGACCAGTTTCTTCCAAATCGCCGTTATCGCTCATCAGGGAATTTCCGGTTAATGCTTGGCATGTTGTTGAAATACTACCCTACCTGAACATAGATTTGGCTGAAAAATGTCCGCTCTGAATCTTCTGCCCCTCGATCAGCCGAAGCAACACAGGCACCAGCGCCGCGGTTTTCATATCGATATCCGGGTCCTCCCTGATGAAGTGGTCCGAGCCCACCGCCATTACCGTGTAGCCCGGTGCCAGGGCCTCTGTGATCAGTGTCAGGCCGTCATTGGGACCCATGTCCCTGAGCAGGGTGTAGAACCTGCGGCCGGTCGGGCTCAGCTGGCCGGAAAAGGGGATGCCGATGTAGTTAAGGATGGTCAGTTGCGGGGGGCGCTCGAACTGGTCAAACCTGGATCCACCCCGGGAGCGGCTCAGGCTTAAGAATTCCTTGTATGTCCAGCCCTCGAACATCGCTACCAGGCGAGGTAACAGGGACTTCGGCCAGGACTGGAAGCGATCCACCATGGGGCTGCCCCTGAGTACGCCGCAGATATTGATCCAGCCTGCCAGCATCGGGTGATCCGCGATATCCGGATCACCCAGCGCGAGTGCCACCGCCGGCCCGCCGGAACTGGCGCTGGCCAGGATGATCCGTTTTCCTCGCTGCAGTTGCCCGAGGAGGTAGTCGGCCAGGGTGCGGGCATTGTTTTCCACTGAGCCAAAGTCGGCGATGGGAACCAGCCGCGTCTCGAAACCCATGGCGGCAATGATTTGCCGTGGCCTTCGGAGATTCGAACCGGTGTCGTCTCCGTTGGAGAGATACCCCCAGCCCGGTACAAACAATACGGTGTACTGATTGGCCCTGGCAGAGATGTAGTTGGCCTGTACAGCGTGTCCATTGCGCCTGTGCTCGAGTTCAGTCAGGAACAGAGCCTGGGAGCGGCGGATTTCCGGTATATCCGCCAGGCATTTGATTAATAGAGCCGTGGCCGTGTCGGTGGAATAAGTCGTGGTTATTTCCCGCAGGATTGCCGCAGAGGGAAGATCATCCACCGAGTGGCAATCGAGCCTGGTCAGGGCAGCCCGATTTCCCGTCATCAACAGGTCGCGGGCGAGGGCCGAATCGACGTTGGTGGTAACCTTTATGCCGGCGAGCTCGGTATTGACGCCGTGACTTCCTGCCCTGGCGTCAGCCCCATGGGCGAGGTACAGCAGGCACATGGCCAGACACAGCGCGGGTAGGGTCAACAGGTATTTCATCTCCGGCACCTCCGGGTTACGCGATGGTCGTTGTCGCTGTTTGTACCCCTGCTGGCCGGCCCCGTCTTACGGAATCCGAAATACAACTGTTAGAAATCGGATAAATGCTGATAGATTAATCTGCCAGGTTGTATCCCTCTGATTTATTGAATCTTTCTATGGTGGAACTGTGCGTCCCAGGGCAGGGCAGTGGCTCATTTGCGCCTTTCTGCTATAGTCATTCTGTGTCTGTTCCTCGACAGGGAGTCGGTTCAATGATGTGCAAGTTCTTTAGTCGGATGTATTTAGCCTGTGGTCTCTTTGCCATTACTGCCTCAGCTCATGGATTCGTGGGCCAGATAGCCGTGGGGCTCGGTGAAGTGGAAGAGAGGGGACGGGTAGAGGTCTCCTTTTCAGGCACCGCGACCTTCGAGACCGAGGAAATGACCACCGAGGCCCTGGTCTACTATGAACCGGGGAAGGTCCGCGATGAGATCGATATGCAGGGCCAGAAGATGGTTGTCATTCGTCGCTTCGACCTGAATAAATTCTGGATGCTGATGGGGCATGGCATGTACATGGAAGTCTCCCCTGACGAGCAGGATGGGAAATCGCGGGAATACAAACTCGTCTCCCGGGAAAAGGTCGGTCGCGAGACAGTCAACGGCATGGAAACCACCAAATACAAGTCCATCTACGAAACCAGTGATGGAAAATTCGGTGGCTTTACCTGGTTCACCGATGACAATATCGCGGTCAAGGCGTTTATCGTTCACCAGTCAAAAGGTGAGAAGCAACGCATGAAATTCGAGTTCACCAGCCTGAAGCGGGGCAGCCAGGACGACGAGTTGTTCGAGTTACCCCCGGGTGCAAAACCCTTCAGCATGGGCAACATCATGTCCGGGTATGGCCAGATGAGCGGGCAGAATCCCCAGGCCAACCAGGGATCGGCTCAGGGCGAGGGGGAGTCCGCCGGTTCCGAAGGGGAGGAGGGTGACTTCGCGGGTGAAGTGGCAGATGAAGCCCAGGAAAGTGCGATGGATGCCACAATCCGCGGCGTCTCTGATTCAGTGAGCAAGGGTATAGGCAAGTTGTTCGGCAAATAGGCAAATGCCGGGTATGCGAAACTCCGGCTAAAAACCCAACTCTGCCTCCATAGCGTCCGCTTCTTTTTTGAATTCCTGCTTTTCTTCCTCGGTTTTCATCATTTCCGCAGCTGCCTGACTGGCAGCTTCCGCCTTTTGTCGTATCTCGGCTTCAGCTTGCTCCATTTTCGCTTCGTTTTCGGCTTCCTCTGCCGCCAGGTCAGACTGGATACTGTCGCGCATTGATTGCGCCCGGTCGCTCTGTTTTTTCCACTGACCGAATTCGTAGTAGCGAACGGCCAGGGCATAGAGCTTGTCCCGGCCCCTGTAACTCAGGCTGCTGTCGCCCGCTTTGTCCAGAACCGTATCCCCCCGTTCACCGGCGCGCTTTGCCCAGGATTTTTCCTTCACATCTTTGTTGGTCTCCAGATCCCAGGCGCGAGCTTCCGACAGGTGTTCCATCGATTCGCCAATGCGATCATCCATGTACAGTACTTCCGGCTCAATGGTTATCGATACTTCAGCACCGAGTACAGCAGCGGCGAGTTCGTTGCTGCTGTTAACCAGCTGGCGCTCCTGCGTGGTCGGGGGCCGGGTGAAAGCTGTCGCCTCCGCTTCAAGCGCTGCCTCTATGGCCTTCTCGGCCCTGACCCTGATTTCTTTCACCGCTGCTTCGCTGGCACCCAGGATGTCCTGTTCGCCCGGCAGCAGAAAGGCACCGTAGCTCTGCTCAGCCCGCAGTCTCCGCGCGATATCTTCCAGCCAGGTCACCGATCCCCTTATCCGCGGGCGCTTCCCTTTGGTGACGGTCTCAACCAGCCCCGGCGCCCCCTGGTCGGCGGCGATCAGGTACAGGTCTGTGCTGCCCCGAACCCCGGTTTGCAGGCGCTTTAGTTCGAGCTTGGTGTTATGCCATCGCTGCGCAGTCGATTTGCCCAGGCATTTCACCGATATGTCTGACTCGCCGCCCCCCCTGTACGCGGCGGACATCGCATTGTTGTATGTCAACTGGGCCTGCTCCAGGTTTCTGGCAGCAAGGGCCTGTTCCGTCTTTGCCAGGTTGTCGCGAAATTCGGCTGCCCGGGAGGGAGGTAGCGGGCCGCTGCAGAACTGCTGGAAGTTCTGTGGAGACGCGTCCCCCTGGCCCAT
>JAACFI010000274.1 GCA_009937575.1 Haliea sp. | reverse complement strand
ACTCGGTCATCGGTCCACCATGGGGCCCGCCTCCCTCCAGTTTCTGGAAAGGGCCATTTGGCGGTATGGCTCTGGCGGAAATGATCGAGTCGTAATAGAGGCCCTGGCTGCTGACGTAGACGACCAGTTCGGAGCTTTTCCGGCCGCCGGCCGCCGGGGGCTGGTGCTCGCCTGCCACCAGGCCCTGTGTGAGGGTAATGGCGCCGGCGGCCATCATGGCGGTAAGAATTGATCTGTTCATATGCTGTCTCCTGCAAGTTGAGAGTTCACATCGAACTCGCAGGAAAGACTAGGCAACAGATGTCACGAGAATCTCACGGGCCGGTAACATTTTCATCGCGTTGCGGGATCAGTCGGGTGACGAGATCTACGTACCCGTTGATGAGAATCCTCATGGCCAATGTCTCCGGAACGTCGGGAAATTCCGGGTATGGCAGCAAAACGCGGTTGAAAAAAAACAAGGCGGACTGTTTAATGATCGCCTGCAATCTTTGGGAGTTGAGCCGATGAACCGACAATACATTCTGGCCCGGCGACCCGTGGGCCTGCCCACTGCGGAGGGAATTGCAGCGCTCGGTCAGTGGCTTGCCGAAGGCAGAATCGCCCACCGGGAACACGTGGTCGATCGGCTGCAAAACGCGCTGGATGCTTTTCACATGCTGTTCGACGGCCGTAATACCGGGAAGCTGATCGTGCGCATAGCGGAAGTGGAATGAAGCGCTTTACCGGCAGCCGGGTTCTGGTAACCGGTGCCGCTGACGGTATCGGTGCCGCCAGCGTAACCGCCTTCCTCGGCGAGGGAGCCCGGGTGCTGGCGGTGGACATCAACCCGCCGCGGGGCGATGTGCCAGCGTGCCACTACGAGATCCTCGACGTGACCGAAGCGAACGCGCCGGAGCGACTCGTCGCAAGCGCGGGTCGCGAGCTCGGTGGATTGGACGTGCTGGTCAACAATGCGGGCATCTGCGAAGTCTCACCCCTGGCGTCAACCGATGACGACACCTGGGACCGGGTAATGGATGTCAACCTGCGCGCCATGTTCCGCCTCAGTCGTTCCGCGCTACCGCTGTTGCGGGAGAGCGGGGCGGGACGGGTGATCAACATTGCCTCCATCTCCGCGCGGTTCGCCAACGACGGTATGGGTGCCTACTCTGCCTCCAAGCATGCTGTCGCCGGGTTGAGCAAGAGCCTCGCAGCGGAGTGGGGGCAGGATGGAATTACCTGCAACTACATTCTCCCCGGGGCGATGATTGTCAGCTGACCGGGTTCATCGATGCCGGCTCGCCTGGTTGATCGGGCTGCCCGCATCCGCGTTTGCCGACAGATCCCTGATATGTGACTGAGGAGCTGAGGACCATGCTGACCCAGGACCGAATCGACCGCGACGCGCCGACCTGGCGCAACACCACCGTGGCCGAGCAGGCCTTTCGCAAGGCGCGGGAAATCCCCGACCGGGTCGCGTTCTACCTGGAACACGAGCCCGACGTCACCTATGCCGCGATAGCCGATGAAGCGAAACGCCTGGCTGCGGGGCTGAGGTCGCTCGGATTGCGCGCTGGCGACGTGATCAGTTTCCAGTTTCCCAACTGGCGGGAGGGGGTGGCGCTGGATGTCGCAGCCGCCGCCCTCGGCCTGGTGGTCAATCCGATCGTGCCGATTTACCGGGATGCCGAGTTGCGTTTCATTCTGAAGGATGCGTGCAGTCGCCTGATATTCATTCCAGACCGGTATCGCAGCATCGATTACATCAACATGGTGAGTGCGCTGCGGCCGGAACTGCCAGACCTGGAGCACATCGTGCTGGTGCGGGCGGGCGATGCCTATGAAGGCGCGCTGCACTACGAGGCCCTGGTGGATCGGGAGCCAATCGATGAGTCCGAGCTGCCCGCTGTGGACCCAAACAGCGTTAAGTGCCGGCTCTACACCTCGGGCACCACGGGTTTTCCCAAGGCGGTGCTCCACAGTCACAACACCCTGGTACGCATTTCCGATAACTCTATCGCGCACGCGGAGATCACCGGGGACGACGTGATGTTCATGCCCTCCCCGATAACCCACATCACCGGTTACTGCAGCGGCCTGGGCCTGCCCTTCATCAGCGATTGTCGCTCGGCGCTGATGGAGCGCTGGGATGCCGAGGCCGCGGTGGACTTCATCAACCGGGTCGGCGGCAGTCTCACGGTGGGGGCCACCCCGTTCCTGGTGGAATTGCTGGACGTGGCGGAAGCGCGGGGGGATGGCCTGCCCAGCCTGCGCCAATTCTCCTGCGGCGGCGCCTCGGTACCTCCCCAGGCGGTGCTGCGCGCCTATGACGCGCTGGACAACTGCGTCGCCGTGCGGGTTTACGGCAGCACAGAAGCACCGATCATTACCCTGGGCTGGCGCAACAACCCTGAACTGGCAGCCACGACCGATGGCCATGTCTACGGCTACGAGGTGAGGATCGTGGATGACGAGGGCAATGAAGTGCCCGATGGCGCCGATGGTGAGATTGCAGCCCGGGGGCCGGGCATGTTCCTCGGCTACGCCGATCCGGAGCAGGACCGGGAGGCTCACACCGATGATGGTTTTTTCCTCACCGGCGACATCGGTCAGCGCACCCCGGAGGGCGCAATCCTGATCACCGATCGCAAGAAAGACATTATTATCCGGGGTGGCGAAAACCTCAGCGCCAAGGAGATCGAGGACTGCCTGCACGACCATACCGGCATCCGTGAGGCGGCGGTCGTCTCCATGCCCCACGAGCGCCTGGGCGAGGGTGTCTGCGCCTATATCATTCCCAGCGGAGATGGAGAGAACTTCTCGCTGGAGGAGGTGGCGCGCTTTACCGAGGCCAGTGGCCTGGCCCGCCAGAAGATCCCGGAGAAAATCATCCTGGTGGACGACTTGCCCCGCACGCCCAGCGGCAAGGTGAAAAAGGATATTCTGCGCCAACGGCTGTGCGAGCCGACCTGAGCCCGCCGGCCCCGGACTGTAGGTCGATCATTCGGCAGGACGGCCCGTAGAAAAAGAAACAGACTATACTGTTTTTAGCTGTTGCGTACATGCTAGTATGAACCGGCCTGTGCAGGAGCGTCATTCAATGTCTGCAGCCCGAGCCAATCACCTGTCCCTCCGCAACCTGGTATTCCTCCGGGCCCGCAAGATTGTCCGCGAACGGTGTTGGGATCATGAGCATCATTAATTACTCGGCAGAAAAAAAGTTGCTGACGGTCGCCCGGGGCCATCCCTACGATCGAGGGGCGTTTGCTGCGCTGTTCGAAGGGCTCGAGGATCATGACATCTGTCACGTTGAGCAGCCCCTGGCGCAGCGGTTCCTGAATCCCAAAGGGGCGCGTGAATTCAACGCCATCGTCTGTTACGACATGCCCGGCGTGGATTTCACGTCATCGGGGGAGGGGCCGGGCCTGGTCGATCCCGGGAAAAGCGTGATCAGCGATTTCTGTGCCATGCTGGAGCAGGGCGTGGGAATGGTCTTCCTGCATCACGCGCTGGCCGCCTGGCCCGCCTGGCCCGAATTTGCCGAGATTATCGGCGGGCGATTTCACTATCGACCCGCTCACTTGCGCGGGCAGGCCTGGCCCGACTCGGGTTATCGGCACAATGTCCGTCACAGGGTCACTCGCCTGCAGGATCATCCGGTGACGGCAGGCCTCCCCGATCACTTTGATATGACCGATGAGCTCTATCTCTGTCCGGTCTTGGAGGATGAGGTAATCCCGCTGCTGCGCAGCGACTATACGTTCACCGGCGAAAACTTTTTCTCTGCCGCGAAGGCGGTGGCGGGAGAAATGAATTCCAGGGAAGGCTGGTCGCACCCTGAGGGGTCCAGCCTGGTGGGCTGGGTAAAGGCCTGGGGAAATAGCCCGATCGTGTATCTCCAGGGTGGCGACGATGTCGAGGCCCTGGGCAACCCGCATTTCCGCATGCTGGTGCAGAACGCAGTCCGCTGGGTGGGGGGCGAGGCTGCCCTGGACTGGCTGAAAGAGTATCGAGATACTGTCAATCAACCACTTGCCCCGGCTGACCCCGGGCACGCTCAATGACCCGCACATCACCCTCGACAAGCGACGAGCCGAGGGCAATGACTTCTGCCGCTGCACATAGATGAGAGGTTTTCATGGCCCAAGAAACAAACGATAACCAAGCGCTCGACGAAATGACACTGTTCGATCCGGCAACGCTGCAATGCCCCTACCACTACGACAGGACGCTTCGCGAGCAGGCGCCTGTTCACCGGGATCCACAGTCTGGCGTCTATGTCGTCTCCACCTATGACCTGGTTCGGGAAGCACATCGGGCCAAGGACATTTTCTCCAATGAATTCGGCCTGGCTGTGGGCGCCGCCATGGAGGTGGCCCCGGAGGTGCGGGCGGTGGCTGATACTACCTACAACCTCGGCAAGGGCACCCTGCTGACGATCGACGACCCTGAGCACAAGGTGTTTCGCGACGCGGTGAAGGACTGGTTTACTGCAGAACACTTCAAGACCTACGAACCCTGGATTCGCCGGCGAGCCCGGGAACTCCTGGACAGGCTCGCAGGCAAAAGTGAATGCAAATTCGTCGAGGAATTCGCACGGCCGCTGCCGCTCTCCGTGATCATGCACATGTTTGGCATGCCGTCCGAGCTGTTTGACAAGGCTTTCAAGTGGACGGTCGATAACGTCACCGTGTTGTCCCAGGTGGCCGACACGGCTGCCCTGGTGGCGGCGAACAAGGGCCTGAAAGAAGAGTACGACTGGTTTGCCGATGCCCTCGACCAGCGCCGTGGCAAGCCCGCGGAAGACCTGCTTGGCGTGGTTTCCAATGCGAAGTACGGCGACCGCCCCTGTACCATCGAGGAGCAGCTGTCCTACTGCACCCAGTTCCTGGTCGCCGGCAACGAGACCACTACCGCCACCCTGGCCGAGTGCATGCGCCAGCTCTGCCTTTATCCCGACCAGATGGAGAAGGTCCGCAACGACCGCAGCCTGATCCCCAACATGGTGGAGGAATCCCTGCGCCTGGCCTCGCCCACTTCCAATATGTGGCGTTACATGAAAGAGGACTACGAGCTGGGCGGTGTCACCATTCCCAAGGGCTCAATGGTGCTGTTGAAGTACTTCTCCTCCAACCACGACGAGGCCATGTTCGAGGAGCCGATGCAGTTCGACGTCACCCGGGGCAACGCCAAGCGCCACATCGCCTTCGGTTTCGGCATCCATGTCTGCATCGGCCAGCACCTGTCGAAGCTGGAGATGATCGTGGCCTGGGAGGAGATATTCGACCGCCTCGACAATCTGGCGCTGGCCTGTCCTGCCGAGGAGCTGGAATACATGCCCAACATCCTGCTGCGCAGCCTGGAGGAAATCCCGATTCGTTACATGGCGCTCTGACCGAGCCGGGCACCCCTATCGCGGTACTTTTGTAAAAGTTACCGCCCTCGTGGCTTGAAATTTGTTCAAAGGGCGAAGATACTCCGAAAACAAGCAGTACGGTTTGTAAAAAAGCCGACTGCCGAAACCAGCGTGCCAAGTGGTAGGTGCGCTGGATTGCCAAACATTAAACATAATAAACGCCGCTCGTCGGCCTGGCAGGAGAACGATAATGAAAGACCCTGTGCGCCCCCGTTTTACCCCCACTCGTATTGCTATTGCGCTTGGTTTCGCCTGTGCGGCCGGCCTGTCGATGCCGACGGCCCTAGCCCAGGAAGGTGCCCTGGCGCTAGAAGAGATTATCGTCACCGCCCGTAAGCGCTCGGAAAACCTGATGGACGTGTCTCAGTCGGTGAGCGCGCTGAGCCACGGCGAGATCGAGGCCTCCTTCGCCCGCGATATTCGCGACCTGGAAGGTATGTCGCCCAACCTGGTGATCGACCGCATCGGTGCCGGCCCCGGGGTGTCGTCTATCTCGATCCGCGGTGTGACCCACCAGGACGTGGAGAAGAGCTTCGACCCGGCGGTGGGCGTGATGCTGGATGGCGTTTTCCTCGGCACCAACACCGGCCAGGAGCTGCAGGTGTTCGACATGGAGCGTATCGAGATCCTGCGCGGCCCCCAGGGCACCCTGTTCGGACGCAATACCATCGGCGGCCTGATCAACGTCGAGCGCACCGAC